>JBEBRF010000021.1:0-29820 GCA_040394975.1 Aequorivita soesokkakensis | reverse complement strand
TTTAAGGAGCGAAAGAAATTGAATTTCCTGAAAGAGTTTATCAGCTTCCCTGTGAAGTCTTTCACTGTGCCCGGGATCGCGCAAGGCTGTTTCAAAGGATCGCTTCATCAGTAATGTATATCTGGCTTTTAAAATTTCCAGCTTAGATTTTTTTCTAAACCAACCAATCATTTCCCCAAAGTTTTATACCCACAAAGATACTTTCGAAACGATTCAGGGGGTATTAATGCTTGGTTAATAGAGTGCTAAAAATTAGTGCGTTAATGTTAACACACGATGCTAATCCTGAAGCGCGAAAACCTGCCTGAGCAGATTGGTGGTGCGTGAGGAGAGATTATTGCGAATTTCCTTTTCCTCTATGCTTATCATTTTATAAACTCCATCCAAAGCTTCGTTTGTAACGTAGTCCGTGAGGTCGGGATTCACTTTTGTAACAAAGGGAACAGAATTGTATCTGTTTATGATATTTGCCCAAATTTGGTCTGCGCCCACTTTGGAAAAGGATCGTTGAATAACGGGATTGAATTTTGAATATAGTGCGGTGTTCGTGCGTTGCTGCAAATAGCTCGTTGCGGCATTGTCCGGCCCCAGCAGGATATTTTTGGCGTCAGTAAAAGTGATGTCCGTTACCGCTTTTACGAATATGGGCGTGGCTTCCTTAACGGCATCCTCTGCCGCACGGTTTAAGGCTTTTAGGCCTTCATCGGCCAAACTTCCCAAGCCAATATCGCGCAAAGTCTGATCTACTTTCTGCAATTCTTGTGGCAACATAATTTTCACCAATTGATTTTTATAAAAACCATCCTTTTGGGTAAGTTTTGTTACCTGTTTATCTATGCCAAAATCCAAGGCTTGCCGTAAACCATTTGCAATAGTTGTCGGGTCCATTCCAATTCCTGTTTGGTTGGGAAGTGTATTGACCACCTGTTGCAATTCCGCACAGGATAGAACTGTAAATACTGAACAGAATATGAATATTTTTTTCGCCCACATAAAATAATAATTTTGATTGGTTTCAAATATAAAAAAGGCCCTTCGGAAATGAAGGGCCTTTTGGTAAAAATATTTTAAAATTTCTTATTTAAGAACCTTTACAGTTTTTGAAGAATCTCCAATAGTTACTTTAACTATGTAAGATCCAGCAGCAAGGTTGCTCATGTTGATAGCTGGAGAAATTTTTCCAGGGTTCTCTTGAAGAACAACTTTTCCTAATAGGTCATAAACAGTAACATTGTCAACAGTTGAAGCAGTTTTGATGTTCAAAACGTCTTGAACAGGGTTTGGATATACAGAAAATTTATCTGCTGAGAAATCATCCACACCAGCTGTTGTAATATCACCATTAAATAAAGTTACATCGTCAACGAACATTTGGTTTGTAGCAGCAGCTGAATAGAAATCCATTCCAGCCAATTCAATAAATACTTGAGGACCGAATGCAAATGGGTAAGCGAACACAAACTGAACATCATCTATGTACATATCCCAAGCTTGGCTATCGATATCATAAACGCAAGTAACTTTAAACCATTGGTCTTCTGGATAGGTAAAAGATTGGTCGAAAGCTGAACAGTCAATTACACCTGTAACACCACCAATACCACCGGAAGCGCCATCACAGTTGAAATAAACGTTTCCGCCCATCAAAGCTTGAACCCAAGCAGTTCCTTCTGGAGTAAGGGCAGCCTGCATGTTAAAATATCCAGATTGACCAGCAGGGATGTATGCCATATACTGAATTGAATAAACTCCACTTGTTGGAGCCGAAGGAACCAAAAGAATTAAGTCTGTAAGAACGTTTTCTGGTATAAGAAGGGATTGTAATCCAGAGTTTGATTCGTCATCAACAACGTTACCGTCATCAGAACCTCCATCAACACCACTCCAAGTTCTCCAGTGTGTAGCCTGTCCAGCGATAGGCCCTAAGTTGTAAGATTCAAAAGTATCCGTTAGCTCAACTTGAGCATTGGATGAAAAACTAAATGCACCCAAAACAAGTGCTAATACGTAAAATTTTTTCATAATGTTAAGTTTTTAATTGTTTAATATTGATGCCGCAAGATACAAAAATATTGAACTACCGCAACAATTTTTGGAAATTATTATAATATCATTTCTCGCCGAAGGTGTTATGTTCGTTGCGTTTTAGTTAAATTTGCGTTTCATAATTTTAAGACATTACCTTATGCAACCGATAATTCCTTATAAACCAAAACATAAAGTTCGGATAGTGACTGCCGCATCGCTTTTTGACGGGCATGATGCTGCTATCAATATAATGAGGCGCATTATCCAGGCTACGGGGGTGGAGGTGATCCATTTAGGGCACGACCGAAGTGTGGAAGAGGTTGTGAACACCGCAATCCAGGAAGACGCCAATGCCATTGCCATGACTTCCTATCAAGGCGGGCACAATGAATATTTTAAATATATGTATGATTTGTTGCAGGAAAAAGGGGCGGGCCATATCAAAATTTTCGGCGGCGGCGGCGGTGTTATTCTTCCTTCTGAAATTAAGGAATTGATGGAATACGGCATTACACGCATCTACACACCCGATGACGGAAGGGAACTGGGACTGCAAGGTATGATTAACGATTTAGTGCAACAAGCTGATTTTGCAATCGGCGATTCCTTGAATGGAGAACTGGATAAACTTTCAAATAAGGAAAATGGCGCAATAGCCCGAATTATTTCTTCAGCTGAAAATTTCCCCGAAATAGCAAAGGAAACTCTCGACCAAATTCAAATTAAAAATAAAAGCAATACCACCCCGGTTTTGGGAATCACAGGAACGGGCGGCGCCGGAAAATCTTCCTTGGTAGATGAATTGGTCCGAAGGTTCTTGATAGATTTTCCCGAAAAATCCATTGGAATCGTTTCCGTAGATCCTTCCAAAAGAAAAACCGGAGGTGCCCTTCTCGGCGACCGAATTAGGATGAACGCCATAAATTCCCCAAGAGTCTATATGCGAAGTTTGGCCACCCGACAAAGCAATCTGGCACTTTCAAAATATGTGGCAGACGCTATTCAAGTTTTAAAGGGCGCTGATTTTGATATTATTATACTTGAAACCTCCGGAATAGGGCAGAGCGATACCGAAATCTTGGAGCACAGTGATGTTTCACTGTATGTAATGACCCCTGAATTTGGAGCCGCTACCCAACTTGAAAAAATTGACATGCTTGATTTTGCAGATTTGGTGGCGATAAACAAATTTGACAAACGGGGTTCCTTGGACGCGCTTCGCGACGTGAAAAAACAATACGTCAGAAACCATCATTTATGGGAAACGCCACAGGACCAGCTACCCGTGTATGGAACCATTGCCTCTCAGTTTAATGATCCAGGAATGAACAAACTCTACAAAGCGGTGATGAAAAAAATTGTAGAAAAAACCAATGCTGACCTCAAGAGCGACCTGCGTGTCCCCGAAGAAATGGACGATAAGGTTTTTGTAATTCCCCCATCGCGCACGCGCTATCTCTCCGAAATTTCAGAAAACAACCGGGCTTATGACAAACAAGCTTTTGAACAGGCCGAAGTTGCCCAAAAACTGTTCGGTATTTTTAAGGCTATGGAGTCTATTTCTAAAGCGAAACCGAAACTCGACAAATCGGGGATTGTTTCAGAATCCATCGTTGATTCAGAAAAAAACAAGGAACTGTTGAAATTGTTACTTGCCGAATTTGACCGGGAAAAATTAAATCTGGATCCCTACAACTGGGAAATAATTACAGGCTGGGCCAATAAAGTGGACAAATACAAAAACCCCCTTTATAGTTTTAATGTCCGCGACAAAGTAATAAATATTGACACACATACTGAATCTCTTTCGCATACCCAAATACCAAAAGTCGCCTTGCCCAAGTATCAGGCTTGGGGAGATATCCTAAAGTGGGCCCTTCAGGAAAACGTACCCGGCGAGTTTCCATTCACTTCCGGTCTATATCCATTCAAAAGAACGGGCGAGGACCCAGCCCGTATGTTTGCTGGTGAGGGCGGGCCGGAACGTACCAACCGCCGTTTCCATTATGTAAGCATGGGCCTGCCCGCAAAACGGCTTTCCACGGCTTTTGACAGCGTAACGCTATACGGAAATGATCCCGACCTTCGCCCAGATATTTATGGAAAAATAGGAAACGCCGGTGTGTCCATCTGCTGTTTGGACGATGCCAAAAAACTTTATTCCGGTTTTGATCTAAGCCACCCAATGACCTCGGTAAGTATGACTATCAACGGGCCCGCACCCATGTTGCTCGGGTTTTTTATGAATGCGGCCATAGACCAAAATTGTGAAAAATACATTTTGGAGCATAAGTTAGAAGCTGAAATTGAAGAGAAAATTTCAACAATCTATAAAGAAAAAAATATTGAACGCCCAAAATATCACGGCGCCTTGCCCGAAAGCAACAACGGTCTCGGACTAATGCTGTTAGGGGTAACCGGCGACCAAGTGCTGGAAGCTGAAGTATATAACAAAATTAAATATGAAACCCTGCAACAGGTTCGTGGCACGGTTCAGGCAGATATATTGAAAGAAGATCAGGCCCAAAATACCTGTATATTTTCCACGGAATTCGCGCTTCGGTTGATGGGCGATGTCCAGGAATATTTTATAGCGAAAAAAGTGAGAAACTTCTATTCCGTTTCCATCAGCGGCTATCATATTGCGGAAGCAGGCGCGAACCCCATTACGCAACTGGCCTTTACGCTTGCCAATGGTTTCACTTATGTTGAATATTACCTTAGCCGCGGCATGGACATCAATGAGTTTGGCCCCAATCTATCGTTTTTCTTCAGTAATGGCATAGACCCTGAATATGCCGTAATAGGAAGGGTAGCCCGAAAAATATGGGCCAAGGCAATGAAGGAAAAATACGGTGCCAACCCTCGCGCACAAATGTTGAAATATCACATTCAAACTTCCGGAAGATCGCTCCATGCCCAGGAAATTGATTTTAATGACATTAGAACCACCCTTCAGGCCCTCTATGCAATTTATGACAACTGCAACTCGCTGCATACCAATGCTTATGACGAAGCAATCACCACCCCCACCGAAGAAAGCGTTCGCCGTGCAATGGCAATCCAATTGATTATTAACAAAGAACTGGGGCTGGCAAAAAACGAAAACCCCATACAAGGTTCTTTTATAATTGAAGAACTCACCGATCTGGTGGAAGAAGCAGTATTGAAGGAATTTGATAGCATCACGGAACGCGGCGGGGTTTTGGGAGCTATGGAAACCATGTATCAGCGCAGCAAAATACAGGAAGAGAGCCTTTATTATGAAACCTTAAAACATAATGGCGATTTCCCAATCATTGGGGTAAACACCTTTTTAAGTAGCAAAGGTTCGCCCACGGTCCTTCCCGCGGAAGTAATCCGTGCTACCGAGGAAGAAAAACAAATACAGATTCACACCCTTGAAAATCTTCATAAAATGTTTGATGACAGTGCAATTTCTGCTATTGATAAAATAAAGACAGCGGCAATCCACAATGAAAATATTTTTGAAGGCCTAATGGAAGCTACGAAAGTTTGTTCGTTGGGGCAAATAACGGATGCCTTGTTTGAAGTAGGGGGCCAATACAGAAGAAATATGTAGATTTTTTGTAAGAAATTTTCAAGACGTGATGCTGAAAATGTGTCGGAAAAACGAAAATGGCCTTGCCGTATATCTTTTCTAAATTTTGTGAAAATGAATCTCAGTGGAATTTCTTAATACCAACTATGCTGTAATTTTCTGAACTTTTTTAGCTCTTTTCTCAGCAAAGGCAGAAAATCCTTTCCGTTGCTGTTTATTTTTTCAAGCCGTTCACAATTCTTATAAAGCAAATTTGAAAGTCTCATCACCGAGGCAACGTATTTGTGTTTTTCCTCAGAAAATAGCTGCCTTTCGGCCTTTAGAATTTGAGGGCCCAATGAAACTGACTGTTGGACCAGATCGCCCGTGAAGTATATATTGGGATCTTCCTTTCCACATTTTTGCAGGCTTGATAGGTCATGACTAATATATCCGGCGATGTGGCGGGCTAATGAAAATATTTCCATCGCCTTGTTATAAATTTCGGAATGGGCGTTATTTCTGTATGGACCGGGGGACATTGCTTCAATTTTTTTCGCATCAAATTTAAACAGATGGTCTTGTTTTTCACAATCAATCTTAAAGTAAAAATATATATTTGCTTTAAAGATTGATTAAAATTATACTAATAAATTAATATGAGCCTTGATAACTTAAACTGGAAAATTCTGAACAGCCTTCAAAAAAATGCGCGCCAGCCCAATACGGAAATTGGGCGGCAGGTAGGAATAAGTTCCCCAGCCGTATCTGAAAGAATAAAAAAAATGGAAGATGCTGGCATAATCCATGGATATTTTACTGCAGTATCCCCTTATGAATTGGGGTATCAATTCAAGGCCATAATCACCCTTCGGGCTTTTATGGGAAAGTTGAAGCCCTTTCTTGAAATTGTAAAGACCTATGACGAAGTGCTCAACTGTTACCGAATAACCGGTAATGAAAATATAGTGATGGAGGTTGTGCTGAAAAATCAGAAACATTTGGAAATGTTCATTGATCAACTTATTGTTTATGGCGAAACCAAGACCCAGATTGTTCTTTCACACGTTGTAAAGAATAACATCTTGAAACCGCTTAAGTGAATTCCTTCCTTGTTAAAAGTATAATAATTGGATAGATTTTAAGAGTTTGCGCCAAGGCTGCACTGTAGCTTTGGGGATGTTGACGAATCCATAAAATGCCATTCTCTATGAAAAACTATACTATCCATTTTTTAATAATTACCGTTGTGAGTGCCTTGTTGGGGTTTACCGGGTTGGATTTTACAGGTTCCAAATTGGTCCGGCTTCTCTGTCTTTTTTCCAGCATTGGGTTAATGATCTCGTGTTTGGACGCAGTTATCGTTAGCCAAAAAAAACGTAAGATTAAAAATAAGTCCAACCTGAAAAGTTAGCTGCCAATTTTTTCGGTTTTTGATTTTTTTGAAATGAAATAGAGCCAAAGGGTCATTATGGCAACCAATAACAAAAACAGCGAGAGCATCGTCCACGTATGGAAATAACCAAAATTATCCACCAAGTTCATTCCGCCGTTGTGGCCAATTAAATGTGCCAAACTAAAACTCATACTATAAAACGCCATATAACTGCCCTTTCTTCCTTTGGGCGCCATTTCTAAAGCAAGGGCGTTTGAAAACGGAAACCCGATCATTTCCCCAAGGGTCATTAAAAGCATGGCGACTATTAAAATTCCGTCCCACTGTGTAAAATTTAGCACTAAAAAACTCAAGCCCAAGAAAAACACTCCCCAAAAAGTTGCCATAGTTTTGGATATTTTCTTTCGGTCCAGCCAGCCTATTAATGGCATTTCAAAAATCACGATGGTGGCGCCATTTATAAAGAGAAGCCAGCCAATGAGGTCTTCAGAAAGAAAGTGAGCCTTCTCAAAATAAACCGGCATCACCGAAAAATACTGAACAAATGCAAAACTGTTTGCAACCATGATTACAAAGAAAAGGATGAAAAACTTGTTCAGATAGGGAGGCACCCCTTCTTTGACGACAACCATTTTTTCCGCACTGTTATCTTTTTGCTCCTTGGGCTTCAACAATATAAATACCCCCAAGGACGCGAGCATGCAAGTTAGCCCATCAATCCAAAAGAGCGAAGTATAATTGATATGTGCTATAATCAACCCGCCAACCAAGGGGCCAATGGAAAACCCCAGATTTATGGCCAGCCTTATTAGGGTGATGCTTCGGGTGGCGTTGCCCGGTTTGCTATAGGTATCTGCCGCTACAAAAATAGCGGGGCGACCGGCATCGGCCATCATCGTCAATAAAAAAATGCCTATGCAAAAACCATAAAAAGTATCTATAAACTGAAGCAAAATAAACCCCATTCCTCCCAAAAAAAGGCTGCCAAGAATTACTTTATAAAAACCAATGGCATCGGTCAATTTGCCGCCAACAAAGGTTCCGAATAAAGAACCCAGCCCAAAGCACGACATAATCCAGCCAACTTGGGGCAGGGTGAACCCTTCAACGTTAATTAGATAAAGTGATAAAAAAGGAATCACCATTGCGCCCGCACGATTGATAAAGGTCACCAGGGACAAAAGCCATATCTCGCGGGAAAGTCCACGGAAATTTGCCAGATAGTTGGTGTAAATTTTTTTCATCGTTGGGTGTATATTTAAAGGAAAACGTCCCGGTTTTCAGCCGGGACGTTTTTTTATATTGAATGGATTATTTTAAAATCATCAATACATACAGCGCCGGCATGTCTTTCCGATGGTGACTTGATAGCTTCTGTATGTTCTAATTTTCATCTTTTTTAATTTAAAACCAAATGTAGTAAAAAAAAATTATTGCTAAATTAATTTTTAATCCAAAACTCTTTTGAGGGTCATTCCAAACCTTACGGCAGCTTTATCATACATTTTTCCCATCCTGATCAAACTCGGTTTGGGGTAATCTTCATTCGCATTTAAAAAATCCTCCAGCCATGATGTTGAGGTAATGCCCGTTCTGCCCAATGGCTGGTCCGGGATAAAGGAAAGGTTTCCTACCACATCAAAACCCTCGGCTCTTTCCACCGCAATTTCGGAGATAATTTGTTCCGGTTTTGCTGTCTCGTAAAAATAAATCCGAAGGTTGGCTTTTGCCGGCTGTTTGGCTATGCCCACGTCGTAGCCAAAATACATCCAGTCTGTTTGGACCTTCATTGTATGTTTTATGGAGGGATCATTAAAAACAAAAGTTACGGGATAGTCATAATTTTTAATGCGGTTATTCAATGCCGCTACAAAAATTTTAGGATAGATTGAATCTTTTGCCGAGAAATGCATTTTTTCCCACAACAAAGCTTCCTCTGTATTTAACTTACCTTCAATCTTAGTTTTTATATAGTCGAGAAAGGATTCCTCCGAAAGATTATCTGCATTGAACTGTAAGCCTTGATATGTAAAAATCACATTTATTTTTTGCTGTGATGCCAAAAAGGACATTTCGTCTTTATTTAGCCTAATATGTTGGGCAATTGAATAGTGGGTTCCTGCAATAATTAAAAGGACGGCGAGGAGGTTTTTAAGATTCATTTTAGTATAGTTTTTTCAAAAATAGAAATAATTATAGGTTACGGAATTGTTTTTTATTTTTACTGAAAACTAATTATGAAAAATTTACTTTTTCTTTCGCTTTTATTTTTTTTCCGAATAGGTTTCTCCCAAAATACTGCGTCTGTTTCTGAGAGTGAAGCCGCTCAAATAGAGTTGAACAGAGAATTCAGCAATCCGGAGACAACCATTTTGGAGCCGGGGGATTTTAAGGATTTTAAAGGTTTGGAGTTCTACCCGATAAATGAAAAATTTATTGTAAAGGCCAAATTTGTCCGAACCCCGAACGAAAAACCCTTCCTAATGCCCACAACCACCGCGCGCACCCCGGAATATGTGAAATATGGGGAAGCACATTTTGCTTTGGATGGAAAAGACTTTATTCTCAATCTTTTTAAGAACATCCAGCCCATTGAAGAACCAGGGTATGAAGATTATCTGTTTTTGCCTTTTACTGATTTAACCAGTGGCGACGGGACCTATGGAGGGGGAAGATATCTGGACCAGCGAATTCCAGACGGGGATAGTTTGATTATTGATTTTAACAAAGCGTACAATCCGTACTGTGCCTACAGCTCGCGGTTTTCGTGCCCAATTCCGCCAAAGGAAAACGATCTATTAATTAGAATCGAGGCCGGAGTGAAGGATTTTAAGAAGCATTAAAGCGCCTGTGAATGGGATTCCCGAAAAGAAATGCCCGAACCCCGTACACAAAAACCAATTCCTATATTTCTGTATCACCAAGCGCGGGGGTGGTTAGTACGGGCAGGTAAATTTCCGTAAGCCAATTGGCGGGATTTGGGGATTCAGTGGGGTCTGTTATATACACTTCAAACATTTTGCCCAAGGGGTCTATCTGGTAGTTGTTCTTTTCTGCATATTGCCTTCCTTGGGTGTATGCCTCGGGCAGATGTTCATAATTTCCTTTCAGCGAAATTTTTACGGCAGACACGGGCTCCATAAATCCGCAAACCACGGGGCTCCCTTCCGGGGTGATCACTTTTTCCTTAACGGGAAATGCGGTTGAAAAAATTACGGTATTATTTGCAGTATCTATTTCATTGTAAATGATGAAAGGCTTCCCCGCCATATTTAGATTGTTTTTTGAAATGAATGTTGACACCAGCTGCATCATCGGTTCGGTTTTTTCTTTTAATTCACTTTGTTTGGCAACTGCGGTGGTGTACATGTAATATCCGCCACCGTATTGGGTAAGGCCGTCCACGTTTATGGAATATTCTTTCATGTCAGCTTCCACTTCCTGGGCAATTGCTTCAAGACCGTCCTTGTTCATTTTGTGTATGGCCGCATCAAAGTCAAAACCGCTTATTGCATAATAGGCCTTGTCCGTTAAGGTATGTTCGCCTTTCATTCCCCAGGTTACCTTGGTGCCGCCGTTCACTTCCTCAAAGGTCCAATATATTTTTGGCTCTCTTTTTCCTCCGGGAGTTTGAAGGGTCAAATCTTGTTCAATTTCCTTGTTCGGAATAACTTTCGTAGTGGTCATTGAGCCACTTACTTCACCTTCCCAAGAATAGGAAGCTCCCTGGCCCGAAGTTTTTTCGGCATACGTAAACCGTATGGTGGAATCTCCTTTTTTCCAGGGTCCCCATTCTTCCCAGCTTCTATAATCGTTCACCTTGCTGAAGACCAGCTCGGGCGGGGCGTTTATTACCAATGATTCCTGGAGGTCATACCTGCCGTCCTTGGTTCCGAAATAAATGGCGCTGCCTATTACTATGAGAAGCAGCAGGAAAAGAAGGTATTTTAAAATTTTCATCTGTTAGCGAGGTGTTGATTGGTGCTGCTAAGATAGTGAAATTTCAATGATACCATTTTGGGGCGTGGTGCGCGGATGCCTCAAGAATTTTAGGGGTTATTTCACGGTAATTTATTTAGTACATTTGTGAAAACCATAAATTTTCAAAAATGAAAAACACTTTTTTAACCGTAATTGCCCTTTGTGGCCTGCTTGCTTTTTCCTGTAAGGAAAACAAAGAGGAAAAATTAATGGCCCAAGAGGAAGCAACGGCCCCGGCCGAATTTGATCACAATGTAGAGACCTTTGCCGATGTAAAGATTTTGCGCTATCAAATTCCCGGCTGGGAAAAACTCACGCTAAAGGAACAAACATTTGTGTATTACCTTACACAGGCCGGATTGGCGGGACGGGACATTATTTGGGACCAGAACTATAGGCACAATCTTACCATAAGGAAAGCTTTGGAAAACGTTTATCAAAATTATAATGGCGATAAAACCACCGAAGATTGGAAAATGTTTGAAACCTATTTGAAGCGAATCTGGTTCAGCAATGGCATTCATCACCACTATTCAAATGACAAATTAAAACCCGAGTTTTCTGCCGATTATTTAAACCAACTGCTCACAGACACCAATACCGTGTTGGAAGGAGAGGCCTTTGAGGTAATCTTTAACGATAAGGATTCCAAAAAGGTGAACCAGGCCAAAGGAGTGGACAATGTGCTGGAGAGTGCAGTAAACTTTTACGGTCCCGATGTTACAAACAAGGATGTGGAAAATTTCTATTCCCAGAAAAAATCTCCCAATCCCGACAAACCCCTGTCATTTGGGCTTAATTCTAAATTGGTAAAGGAGCAGGGACAACTAAAGGAATTGGTGTACAAATCTGGCGGACTGTACGGTTCGGCCATTGATAAAATCATTGAATGGCTCGAAAAGGCAAAGGGCGTAGCCGAAAATACCGCCCAAGCCGATGCCCTCGCGCTTTTGATTCAATATTACAAAACGGGCGACCTTCAAACCTGGGACGACTACAACGTGGCGTGGACCAATTCCACCGAAGGAAACATTGATTATATCAATAGTTTTATTGAAGTATATAGCGATCCCTTGGGATACCATGGTTCCTATGAAACCATCGTTCAGATCAACGATTTCGATATGTCTGAAAGGATGGCCGTTCTCTCCCAGAACGCCCAGTGGTTTGAGGACAATTCCCCATTAATGGAAGACCATAAAAAGAAAAACGTAGTGGGCGTAACCTATAAAGTAGTAAACGTTGCCGGCGAAGCGGGCGATGCCTCACCCAGCACGCCCATTGGGGTTAACCTTCCCAATGCAAACTGGATTCGCGCCGCTGTGGGAAGTAAATCTGTTTCCTTGGGGAATATTATAGATGCCTACAACAACGCCGGAAGCACCGGAAGACTCCAAGAATTTGCAAATGATTCCACCGAGATTGAATTGGAAGAAAAATATGGCGAAATTGCCGATAAATTGCACACGGCCCTGCACGAAGTTATAGGCCACGCCTCAGGACAGTTGAATCCCGGCATTGGCGAAACCAAGGAAACCTTAAAAACCTATGCTTCCACTTTGGAAGAAGGCCGTGCCGATTTGTTGGGACTTTATTATTTGTACAGTCCAAAATTGCAAGAGCTCGGGTTGGTGGACGATTGGAAAAAAGTGGGGATGGCCGCTTATGATGGCTACATCCGCAATGGGTTGATGACCCAATTGATCCGTTTGAATTTGGGTGATAACGTAGAGGAAGCACACATGCGCAACCGCCAATGGGTTTCCGCTTGGGTATTTGAAAAAGGAAAGGCCGACAATGTTATTGAAAAAATTACCCGCGATGGCAAAACCTATTTCAACATAAACGATTATGAAAAATTGCATGCATTATTTGGCGAACTTCTTCGCGAAACCCAACGCATTAAAAGCGAAGGCGATTATGCAGCCGTGGAAAAGTTAGTAGAATCCTACGGCGTAAAAGTAGATCAAACACTTCATAAGGAAATTTTGGAGCGCAACAAGCAATTCACCGCTGCACCGTATAGTGGATTTGTGAACCCGGTACTGGTGCCCAAAACGAATGGGAATGATGAGATTGAAAGCTTCACGATAGAACAGCCCACGACTTTTGCAGAGCAAATGTTGTTCTATTCAAAAAATTACAGCAATTTGCCGGCTGTGAATTAAGTAACTAAAATAGCTGCCAAAAATAAAATGCTCCCCTAAAATCTTAGGGGAGCATTTTTATTTAAAATTGAATTTTAAAATTAAAGCATCAACTGAAAACGCATACAGCTGTCTTCAGAAATTTCTACGCTCCCGGACCAATTATATCCTTGACAGCTTGCCGTGTAATTGTAAGTGCCAACTGGTAGGTCATTAAAATTGCCGCCGTAGCTATCTGGATTACAGGTAGGGCTCGAGCCGTAGTATCCTGTAATCGTTGTGGAGCCAACGCCGCTAAGGTTTACCGAAATGGGTCCGCAGCCATAATCTTGGTTGGTCCAAAATTTAACATCGCCTGTGCCGCTTCCGGTTCCGCCGCCGCCGCCATTTCCATTTCCGCCGGTGGCATCAGTGCAGTCCACTCCGTAACCGCCCACAATAACATCAATTGCGCCATTGGCATCAAGATTCGCCTCCAAAACAAACTCAACTCCGTTAATGGAAATAGTGCACGTGTTTGGCGAAATGCTTCCCAAGTTATGGGCATAGAGTGTTATGTAGTTGAAGCCATTATATCCAAAATCATAATCAACAGTAATGGGGCTGGAAGGGCCGCGCAAGGTTTCACTATCAATAATGGTATTGCCGTTGGCAATTATGGAAACGATGTCTCCGTCCACAGTTCCGTGGTCCCACACGCTGATGGATGTAATTCGACTGGAAATTTCAATGCATCCCAGATAATTGTTTACTCTTCCCATTTGTGAAGAGGGAATAATAGAGGTAGTGTTTACGAGGATTTCGGGCTCTGGATCAGATTCTTCTTCTTCACAGCTAACGATCAATAGGGAAAAGAGAAGGATTATGGGAAATAAAATGTTGATTTTTTTCATGGTAAAATTTGGTTTTAGTTAATTTTTAAAAAATAAAGTGGCAAAAATAGAATTATTTTTCAATAATAATAATATTAAGTTGCCGGCTGCACCCTTTTTTTCCCATTTAAGTTGCATTCCATCGAGTGGCGTGGGCTTAGCGAAGGGCGTATTTTTTCATCATTGTAACAATAGAACTGTGAAAAAACGAAATTTTTTAGCCGAAAAAATCATTGCTTAAAGTAAGCTTTCATGGCCATCAACAGCAGGATGAAGAGAATAAAACCAACCAAAACCCAGATGCTTCCCTTATATTGTTTTTTGTGAAGTTTTTTATCGCCACGATAGCTATAAATCATAAGTATGATGAACGCTATAAAAACGATTAGGGCAAAAACCAATTGGGCTGTACTGAACATAAATTCGTAGTTTTACGAAGCAAATTTACAACCTTTAAATTTATAATATGAAGAATAAAATAGCCGCGGTAACCGAATTTCATAAAGCTTTTGGGCTGGGGATGGAAGAAAGACCGACCGCCAATCTGGGTATCAATAAGAATTTGTTGCGCTATGAACTTATGCGGGAGGAAAATGAAGAATATCTGGAAGCCGCCAACAATGATGATTTAATTGAAGTGGCAGATGCCTTGGGCGATATGCTGTATATTCTTTGCGGCACCATCATTGAGCACGGCATGCAGCATAAAATTGAAGAAGTTTTCAACGAAATTCAACGTAGCAATATGAGTAAACTGGGAAAGGACGGAAAGCCTATTTACCGTGAGGATGGTAAAGTGCTGAAAGGGCCGGATTATTTTAAGCCCAACATTAAGGCCATTCTCGAGAAATGAAAAAAGAATTTGAAAATCCCATTAAATAGCAAATCCCGGGTTTCAAAGAAAATCTTTGAAAATCGGGATTTTTTTTTATGAAAAATGGTAATTTTTACAACACTTCGTATCTCCATCCAAAAGGATCCTCACTGCGATTATACTGTATATCCATCAATTCTTTTTTGAATTGGGCAGCAAAACCAGCTTCTTGTTTTTCAAGTTCATAAATGGTGTCTTGATAACTAAAGGCACTCACGGGGCTAATGACCGCTGCCGTTCCTGCCCCAAAAATTTCTTTCAGGCTGCCGTTTTTTGCAGCTTCCACAATTTCAGTAACCGAAACCGGTCTTTCTTCCACAGCAATGGAATCTCTTTTTGCAAGGGCAATTACGCTTTTTCGCGTAACTCCGTCCAAAATCCTATCGCTGATGGGAGCTGTGAGAAGGGTATCGTTCACCCTAAAAAACACGTTCATAGTGCCGGCTTCCTCCAAGAACTCGTGCTTGCTGGCGTCTGTCCATATAACTTGCTGGAACCCTTTTTCCCGTGCCAGATTGGTTGGGAAAAACTGGGCGCCATAATTTCCCGCGGCTTTGGCCGCACCCACACCGCCATTGGCAGAACGGCTGTAATGGTCTGCGATCACCACTTTAACATCGCCTGTGTAATAAGCCTGTGCCGGAGACATCAAAATCATAAATTTGTATTCCGTTGAAGGAGATGCAGACACCCCAACTTGTGTGGCAATAACGAAGGGGCGAATATACAATGAATTGCCTTGGCCGGGTTTCACCCAGTCCTTGTCCAGCCTTACCAGCGTGGTCAATGCCTCAAAAAAAAGCTCGCGAGGAAATTCAGGAATAGCCAGGCGCACGGCAGATTTGTTGATCCGAGCATAATTTTGTTCGGGCCTGAACAGCCAAACCTTGCCCGCGCCATCCTTAAAAGCCTTCATTCCCTCAAAAACAGCCTGCCCATAATGAAACACCTTTGCTGCCGGAGAAATGAACATTGGGCCATAGGGCTTGATTTTTGGGTTTTTCCATTCCCCGTCTTTATAGTCACACTCAAACATGTGGTCTGTAAATGTGCTTCCAAAAGTTAGGTTGTTAAAATCTACTTCTGCAAGTCGGGATGTTTCAACTCTTTGTATTTCCAGTTGTTTATGGAGGGAAGTATTCATTGTAGAAAATGTTTATTTTGGTAAAAATAGGCAAAAATTAAACCATATAAAATTCAAAAAATCATTAAAATTGCAAGTTGGTATCACTCAATTAATTAATAAACCTTTTTAAGATGAAAAAAATCCTATTCCTATTTGCCCTATCGTTTGCATTTATTGGCTGCAAGAACCAAAAAGCAGAAGAAATGCCGGTTGCCGAAATCGCCGCCCCAGAAATTTCCTATGAATCTTTTGGCGAACAATTTTCTGACGAAAACGTTTTGACGACCCTTGAAATGATGGAAAAAAGCCAAAACCTTAAACCGGGCGACACTATAAATGTAAAATTCGCCACCACCGTAAAGGAGGTTTGCCAGAAAAAAGGCTGTTGGATGAATATAGAAACCGGAGCCGAAGACGCCATGGTGCGGTTTAAGGATTATGCCTTTTTCATGCCCAAGGACATAGCCGGCAAGGAAATTATTGTAAACGCAAAAGCTTATATGGAAGAAATGAGCGTGGAAGACCAACGGCACTATGCCGAGGACGGTGGAAAATCTGCCGAGGAGATCGCCGCCATTACCGAACCAAAACTCGCGCTGGCCTTCGAAGCGGATGGGGTGCTTATTCCCACAGCTGAAAACCAATAATTGGAAAGAATACTTTTAAAGACCGCCGATGGTTCCCATACATTGCATATTCCGGAGTGGGGCGAACAGTATCACTCAAAACATGGTGCAATAGCAGAGGCCCTTCACGTATTTATTAAGGAGGGCCTTCAGCACCGAATGGCCCTTCACCAAGCTTCGGAAATATGTATTATGGAAATTGGCTTCGGCACCGGGCTGAACGCCTTCCTAACTTATTTGGAATCGGAAAAGCAAGATACCATTATTCGTTATACCGGTATCGAAGCCTATCCACTTGGCATCCCTGAAATTGAAAAACTAAATTATTCCACCCTTTTAAAGGCTTCGGAAGAAAAATTCCGGGAGATTCACAAAGTTCCGTGGGAACAAACCTGTGAAATCTCCCCGAAATTTGAACTTCTGAAAAAGCAACAATTTTTTTCAGATATAAAAACCGAGGACGCGTTCCATCTCATTTTTTTTGATGCCTTTGGAATTAGGGTCCAGCCCCATCTGTGGACGGAATCAATCTTTCAGGCAATGTTTACTTCGCTTAAAAATGGCGGCATTTTGGTGACTTATGCAGCAAACGGCAATGCCCGGCGAGCCATGCAATCTGTGGGCTTTTCGGTGGAACGGCTTCCGGGGCCTCCGGGTAAAAAAGAGATGCTGCGCGCCACAAAAACCTGATCCATTTTTAATTATTTTGTTCAATTCACAATCTTCCGTTAACACCCTTTGCTGTTTGTTTTTGAATTTCTAAATTTAAAAATATGATTAAAACAGCATTGATAACAGGGGCTACGGGGCTTATAGGCACAGAATTGGTTAGGCAGTGCCATCATCATGGAATTGCAGTAAATTATCTTACTACACGGAAAGATAAAATTGAGAATAAACAAAACTACAAAGGCTTTTATTGGAATCCCGAAAAGGGCGAAATTGACACAAATGCGTTTAAAGGTGCCACAGCCATAATAAATCTGGTAGGTGCACCAATATCTGGCCGGTGGACAAGAAAAAATAAAAGAAGAATACTGGAGAGCAGGGTAATGCCTTTAAATTTATTGTATGAAACTCTCCAAAAAATAGAACATTCCGTGGTGCACTTTATCACGGCGAGCGCGGTGGGCATTTATCCAAATTCAAAAACAAAATTGTACACTGAGGAAGATATTGAGGTGGCAAATAATTTTTTGGGCACCGTGGTATTAGCTTGGGAAGCCGTGGCAGGAAAATTCAAGAGCTTGGGAATGGACGTGAGCAAGGTCAGAACCGGCGTTGTTTTGGCCAAGGATGGAGGCGCTCTTCCGGCATTTGTAAGGCCCATCAAACTTGGAATGGGCGCCCCTTTGGGAAGCGGAGAACAATGGGTGCCCTGGATCCATATTGAAGATATTGCCGCTATTTATCTATTTCTGCTAACTCATGAACTGGAAGGAAAATATAACGCGGTGGCGCCAAACCCGGTCCAAAATAAAAAAATCACCAAAATGATTGCAGCAAAGTTGGAAAATCCGCTGTGGCTGCCCAATATACCCGCTTCGTTTCTGAAATTAATTTTGGGCGAAATGGCAGTATTGGCATTGGAAGGACAATTGGTCAGTTCCAAGAAAATCCAACACTTGGGTTATAATTTTAAATATTACAACCTCGAAAATGCGTTGGAAGATCTGCTTTAAAAAAAAAGAGAGGCTAAATTTGCCTCTCCTTCTTTTAAGGTTTTAACCTTCTGTATCCTAAGGTTAGATTACGCTTTTGTTGCGTTCACAGACACACTGATTTTCACCATATCATTTATAAACTTATCCCCAAGGTTCGGGAATATTGATTTAGATCCGTAGTTAACATCCCATTTCGTTCTGTCAATCTCAAAAGTTTCACTTTTCAGCATCATTTTATCTCCTTCCATTGTTACGGTAGCAGGAAATTCAATAGCGTGGGTTTTCTCTTTTATTGTCAAGTTACCTTTAACCACGTTGTTGTCAATGCTGGTAATTTCAAATTTTGCGGTTGGATATTTCGTTACATCAAAGAAATCACCTTCCTTTCCTTCAGCCGTACCTTTTAGGTGTGCTTCAAGATTGGCTTTTGAGTCACCTTCAAGATCCAGATCGGTGATGGTGTTCATATCTATCACCAAATTTCCAGCTTCCACATTTCCCTCGTTTAGGAAAATGGTTCCAGAAGAAAGGCCAATGGTACCATTGTGTTTGCCTGTTGGCTTTTCACCTTCCCACATAATTTGGGAAGTAGCCGTATCTACTGTATATTCCGTAGCTATTTCTGTTGCTTCAGCTGCATCCACTGTAATTGCCTGTTTTTCGGTTTCGTTGTTTTTACAAGAATAGGCGCCTATGGTTATAAAGGCCAGCAGGGTAATCTTTAAAAATGTTGATTTCATAGTTAAGGGTTTTAGTTTAAGGGAACAAAAATATAATTTAAGTTGGGGTAATCTCTTAAAGTAATATTAAATTAAAAGCCGTGACATTTTGACAATCTTGGTGCAAATGGCAGTACTTTTGCTTCCCTATCAAAAAAAATTGAAATAACGCTACTATGGGCAAAAACGATAATTTGAAAGACACCACTCGTGAAGACGAGAACCAGATTGAAGATGGTGGAGTGAACGAACAGGAAATTGCTGAGGAAAACGTAAGCCACGTGCTGTCACAGCTCCAAGATGAATTTGAACGTGAAAAGGACCGTTACCTACGGCTTTTTGCTGAATTTGAAAATTACAAAAAGCGAACTGCCCGTGAGCGGATCGATATGTTCAAAACAGCGGGGGAAGATATCATGCTCGCAATGTTGCCCATTCTCGACGATTTTGAACGTGCGTTGAAAGAGATGGAAAAAATGGAAGACAACAATCATCTGAAGGGCGTGGAGCTTATCAATAATAAATTGAGGGAAACGCTTCGCTCCAAAGGGTTGGAATTAATGCAAATAAACTCCGGTGACTCCTTTGATGCGGATTCACACGAGGCCATTACCCAAATCCCCGCACCAGACGCCTCATTGAAAGGAAAGATTATTGACGTGGTAGAAAAAGGATACACCCTCGGGGACAAGATAATCCGTTACCCAAAAGTGGTTATAGGCCAATAAAATATGAAAGAAGATTATTACGAAATTTTAGAAATTTCCAAAAGTGCTTCGGCGGCAGAAATTAAGAAGGCCTATCGAAAAAAAGCACTTCAGTACCATCCCGATAAAAATCCCGGCGACCACCAGGCTGAGGCCATGTTCAAAAAATCTGCCGAAGCCTATGAGGTCCTGAGCGACCCCAATAAAAGGTCACGCTATGATCAGTTCGGTCACCGCGCCTTTGATGGAAGCGGTGGTTTTGGCGGCGGCGGCATGAATATGGAAGACATTTTCAGCCAGTTCGGGGATATTTTCGGCGGTGCCTTTGGGGGCGGTTTTGGTGGCGGTTTCTCCGGCGGTGGAAGCCGAAGGGTGAAAGGAAGCAACCTCCGCATCCGTGTACAACTGACCTTAGAGGAAATTGCCAATGGAGTGGAGAAAAAAATAAAGGTCAAGCGAAAAAAACTTGCAAAGGGCACAACCTATAAAACCTGTCCCACCTGTAACGGGCAGGGCCAAGTAACCCGCATCCAAAATACCATTCTGGGCAGAATGCAGACCTCCGCGCCCTGTACGGCCTGTGGCGGTTTGGGGCAGACCGTGGACGCTAAGCCCGCCAATGCAGATGCAGAGGGAATGTTAATTACCGAAGAAACCGTTTCAATAAAAATTCCCGCAGGTGTTGTGGACGGAATGCAACTAAAGGTTTCAGGCAAGGGCAATGATGCACCGGGCAATGGAGTTCCTGGAGATCTTTTGGTAGCAATTGAAGAAAAGCCACACGAAACCCTACAACGGGAAGGTGACAATCTACATTATGATTTATACATCAGTTTTTCGGAAGCCGCACTTGGAACTTCAAAGGAAATTGAAACCGTAACCGGCAAGGTTCGGATAAAAATTGACAACGGGGCCCAAAGTGGAAAAATTTTGAGGCTTCGGAATAAGGGAATTCCAAGTATAAATGGTTATGGAACCGGCGATTTGCTCGTCCATATCAATGTTTGGACCCCAAAAACCCTATCAAAAGAACAACGTGAATTTTTTGAAAAAATGAGCAATGACGCCCACTTTCAGCCAAAACCGGAAAAAGAGGACAAATCATTTTTTGAAAAAGTGAAAGATATGTTCTCTTAATCAAACGTTAAATTGAATTTTTTATTTATATTTGAAATATCACTTCGCGTAGAAGTGGTAATTTTTCTTTTTCATAGCAATTTTTTTTCCCACCCAAGAATTCCGTTTTTGGGTGGGTTTTGCTTTTGGGGCCCAAGGGAAGTTGCCCAAGTCCATTCCCTGCCCATTTTCCATTCTCTAAAAAATTCATAAACTTGTGCTTTTAAAAGGCCGGGCTACTAATCAAATCAATATATTTACATTCTTCAAAAAGCTTACATGGAAAAACTTTTAAAGGTCCAAAATGTTTCCAAAGTTTATGGTAATTACACTGCGTTGAACAACGTTTCCATAGAAATAGAAAAAGGGAGCATTTTTGGCTTATTGGGCCCAAACGGCGCGGGAAAAACAACATTGATAAGAATTATAAACCAAATAACCATGCCCGATTCGGGCCAGGTGTTTTTGGACGGCGAACCCCTTAAGCCCCACCATATTCAATATATTGGATATTTGCCCGAGGAGCGCGGCCTTTACAAAACCATGAAAGTGGGCGAACAAGCTTTATACTTGGCCCAATTAAAAGGACTTTCAAAAGAAGAAGCTAAAAGACGGCTGAAACATTGGTTTGACCGATTGCAAATTGGTGATTGGTGGGATAAGAAAATTCAGGAACTATCAAAGGGAATGGCGCAGAAAATCCAATTTGTGGTCACGGTGCTGCACCAACCAAAATTGCTCATTTTTGATGAGCCATTCAGCGGTTTCGACCCGATTAATGCCAATCTGATAAAAGATGAAATCCTAAAGCTTCGGGAAGATGGCGCAACCGTGATTTTTTCTACCCACCGAATGGAATCTGTTGAGGAATTGTGTGATCACATTGCGCTGATACATAAATCCAACAAAATTTTGGACGGTAATCTGATCGATATCAAAAGACAATACCGAAGCAATATTTTTGAAATTGGACTGGTAGCTTCAAACCACGCTGCGGTTTCGGAGACCTTGCGCGATAAATTTGAAATTTTCCCCGCTACCTTCAAAAGTATAAATGATGAACTGCAGTACAAGGTTAAAGTGCCAGATTCGGTCTCGACTAATGACTTTGTAAGCTATTTAACCTCGTTGGGCCAGCTCACCCATTTTGTGGAGGTTATTCCCACGGCCAGCGAGATTTTCATTGAAACTATCCAAAAAAATTAATCCACAATGAACCATCTTCCACTCATCATAAAAAGAGAATATCTCACCAAGGTTCGAAACAAATCGTTCGTGATCATGACTTTTTTGAGCCCCTTCATTTTTGTGGGAATTTTTGCCTTGGTAGCCTATTTGTCAAACCTGAACAGTGACACGGTTCGAAGAATTTCCGTTTTGGACCACAGTGGGCTTTTCAGTGAGGAGTTTCACAGCTCGCCCCATCTGCAATATAAAATCCTGCCCAATATTTCGTTGGCTGATGCCAAAGAACAAGCGGAAAAGGAAGCCATAAGTGGCCTTCTCTACATTCCGAAGACCGAAAAATTAGAAGATCTTTCAAAAGCAATTACCTTTTATTCCGAAGATTCACCTTCAATCACTATGATGAGCGATCTCAATAATATGCTGGAAGCCAAGGTGAACACATTAAAGTTGAAAGAAGCCGGTATGGATGCTTCAACCATAAAAAACCTGCACATCAATATTAACGCCAACCAAGAAACCTTTCAGGGAAAGGAAACTTCCAAACTGGGCGCAGGCCTAAAACTTGCCTTTGGCGGGGCGGCCGGATACATGTTGTTTATGTTTATCATTATTTATGGAAACATGATAATGCGCAGTGTTATAGAGGAAAAAACAAGCAGGGTTATTGAGGTAATTATCTCCTCGGTAAAACCGCGCATTTTGTTATTGGGCAAAATATTCGGCACCACCCTGGCGGGCATCACACAATTTTTAATATGGGTGGTCCTGATTTTGGTGCTTATGACCCTTGTATCGTCCATCTTTGGAATTGATCCTTCCGTGGGCGCCCCTTCCCAACAGATGTTAACCAATAGCATAGGTGGTGAACAACAGTTTCTACAGCAAGTAATGATTGAAATAAACAACCTGCCTATATTGAATTTAATAATCATGTTCATACTGTTTTTTGTGGGCGGCTATTTATTGTATGCCTCTTTATATGCAGCGGTGGGAGCGGCGGTAGATAGTGAAACCGACACCCAACAATTCATGATGCCCATTTTAATGCCGCTTATTTTGGCCGTTTATGTAGGTTTCTTCACAGTTATCGACAATCCCCACGGCACTGTGTCACAGGTTTTTTCCTATATTCCCTTTACTTCTCCCGTGGTGATGTTAATGCGCATTCCCTTTGGTGTGCCCCTTTGGCAGCAACTGATTTCTGTAATACTTTTGTTTGCCACATTTATAGGAATGGTGTGGTTTGCAGCAAAAATCTATCGCGTCGGAATTTTAATGTACGGTAAAAAACCAACCTATAAAGAAATTTTTAAATGGCTTAAATACTAAGGCTTTCACTGTTGAAAAGTAATTGTTCTTAGAATAAAATCGATTAAATCCATGTATAGAATATTAATAATAGAAGATGAAGCCGCCATACGCCGGGTTTTGGTGAAAATCCTTTCCGAAGAAAACCAGGGTTATGAGGTTTTTGAGGCCGAAGATGGCTTAGCGGGCATGGAAATGCTGCAAAAGGAAGATTTTGATTTAGTACTTTGTGATATCAAAATGCCAAAAATGGACGGCGTGGAAGTGTTAGAAGCCGTAAAGAAAATTAAACCCGAAATACCAATGGTCATGATTTCCGGCCATGGCGATCTGGAAACAGCGGTGCATACAATGAAATTAGGCGCTTTTGATTACATTTCAAAACCGCCCGACCTTAACCGGCTTTTGAATACCGTGCGTATCGCGCTGGACCGCAAAGAGCTGGTAGTTGAAAACACACGCCTAAAAAAGAAGGTTTCCAGAAACTATGAAATGGTGGGAAATTCTCCTGAAATGGAGCAGATAAAGGAAATGATAGAAAAGGTGGCGCCCACAGAGGCCCGCGTGCTCATTACCGGCCCAAACGGAACTGGAAAGGAACTGGTGGCCCATTGGTTACACCAAAAAAGTGAACGCAGCAATGGCCCAATGATAGAGGTGAATTGTGCCGCAATTCCCGCAGAATTAATTGAGAGCGAACTTTTTGGACACGTGAAAGGCGCGTTCACCTCGGCAATAAAAGATCGGGCGGGCAAGTTTGAAGCTGCCAACAGTGGCACCATTTTTTTGGACGAAGTGGGCGATATGAGCCTTTCTGCCCAAGCAAAAGTACTTCGCGCGTTGCAGGAAAATAAAGTGCAGCGGGTGGGCAACGATAAAGATATTAAAGTAGATGTGCGTGTAATTACGGCAACGAATAAAGATTTAAAAAAGGAAATAAAGGAAGGCCGCTTCCGTGAAGATCTGTATCACAGGCTGGCCGTAATCCTTATAAAGGTTCCATCCCTGAATGATAGACGGCAGGACATTCCCTTGCTCGTGGATTATTTTTCCGAAAAAATTTCAATGGAACACGGTACCGCTCAAAAGAAATTTTCTTCCAAAGCAATAAAGTTATTACAAGATTATGACTGGACCGGAAATGTGCGCGAACTCAGAAACGTAGTGGAACGCTTGATCATTCTGGGCGGAAAGGAGATAAGTGAAGAAGATGTCACCCTATTTGCAAGTAAATAAAAATAGATGAAAAATATCAACAAAAACGATTTTAAGGTCACCGAAAACATCAAACTGGACGGCTCCCGAAATAGTTGGGATTTGGAGACCTCAAAAGAAACCCTTAAGGACAGGCTGAAATACACCCGAAGAATACTCAGCGAGCTTCAAGATACACTATATGCCCACGGAAAATATAGTGTTTTGGTCTGTTTGCAAGGTATGGATACTGCCGGAAAGGACAGCCTGATACGCGAAGTGTTTAAAGGGTTCAATGCCCGCGGGGTGGTGGTCCACAGTTTCAAAACGCCCACTGCCTTGGAAAAACGCCACGATTATCTGTGGCGCCACTATATCGCCCTGCCCGAACGGGGAAAGTTCGGCGTTTTCAATAGAACCCATTATGAAAACGTACTGGTAACAAGAGTGCATCCAGAATATATTTTAGGCGAAAACTTGCCTGATGTAAACAGTTTGGAAGATATAGATTCCGCATTTTGGGATAGACGTTTCCAGCAAATAAACGATTTTGAAAAGACCATTCAAGAAAATGGAACTATTATTTTCAAATTTTTCTTGAACCTCAGCAAAGAGGAGCAAAAAGTACGGCAGCTTCGAAGATTGGACAAACCCGAGAAAAACTGGAAATTTTCCCCCGGCGATTTGGACGAGAGGGAACTTTGGGGTGAATACATCAAATGTTACGAAGATGCCATAAACCGCACTTCAAAACCCCATGCACCTTGGTACATTATTCCATCAGACGATAAAGATACCGCACGCGTTATCGTGGCAGAAATTATGCTTCAAGAGCTTCAAAAATACAAGGACATAAAAGAACCGGAGCTGGACGATGAAGTGAAAGCCAAAATTGAAGAATACCGAATGCGGCTACTAAATGATTAAAACCTATATCCAAAACTAATTTTTTCAAAAATGAAGATTCTTTCCATTCTTACTTTATTATTCTTTTTGTTTATTTCTTCCGGCAGCAATTCCCAAAATACAGTCCAGGATTCGGTAATGCTCAAAAATCTTTACACCGCAGCGCTCACAGATGGAAAAGCCTATGAATGGCTGGATTATCTATCAAACGAAATAGGAGGCAGGCTTTCCGGTTCCATTGAGGCCGAAAATGCCGTAAAATATACCGAGGCCCAACTCAATGAACTGGGCTTGGACAAGGTCTGGCTACAGCCGGTAATGGTGCCAAAATGGACGCGCGGCTTTAAGGAATATGCCTACATTGAATCCCTCACCGGCGAAAAGAGCGTCACTGACATTTGTGCGCTCGGCGGCTCGGTAGCCACCCCAAACCTCGGAATAAAGGCGGAAGTTGTGGAGGTGCACGGAATTGAGGAATTGGCCGCCTTAGGAAAGGAAAAACTGGCCGGAAAAATTGTTTTCTTCAACAGACCTATGCGGGCAGATCTCATTCAAACCTTTGAAGCATACGGCGGCTGCGTAGATCAACGGTATTCCGGTGCGGCTGAAGCGGGAAAATATGGCGCTGTTGGCGTAATAGTCAGGTCCTTGACACTTCGGCAAGACGACCTTCCGCATGCCGGCGCCATGAGTTATGGAGACACCCCGGTGGAGCAGCGCATTCCCGCTGCGGCCATTAGCACAAACGGCGCCGATTATCTCAGCAGTCTCTTGAAGTTGCAGCCCAAATTATTGTTCTATTTTAAAATGAACTGCAAGACTTTTGATGATGTGCAATCATACAACGTAATCGGGGAAATAACGGGAAGCACAAAACCCAATGAATACATGGTTGTGGGCGCCCATTTGGACAGTTGGGACCTCGGTGATGGCGCACATGATGACGGCGCCGGCTGTGTGCAAAGTATGGAAGTACTTCGGTTATTTAAGAAAGTGGGCTATAAACCCAAACATACCCTTCGCGTGGTGCTTTTTATGAACGAGGAGAATGGCCTTAGGGGCGGAAGAAAATATGCCGAGGAAGCAAAGCGCAAAGGTGAAATTCATCGTTTTGCCCTGGAAAGTGATGCGGGTGGATTTACGCCCCGTGGATTTTCATTTGATACCAATGAAGCAAATTTGAACAAAGCAAAATCTTGGGAACCTTTATTTAAACCTTACCTGGTCCACTATTTCGAAAAGGGCTATAGCGGTGCAGATATTGGACCGTTAAAGGGCAATATTGATGTGTTGGCAGGTTTTCTTCCCGATAGCCAGCGCTATTTTGATCTTCACCATGCCGCCAACGACACCTTTGAAGCTGTAAACAAACGCGAACTTGAGTTGGGTGCCGCTACTATGGCAAGCCTAATGTATTTATTTGATATCTACGGCACAGATTGATTTTTCATGTGGATTTGTTGTCGATAAAAAGATGGTTATTCCCCTCCGTTTGCTTGTGGTTCGCGCTGTTTTTTGCTTTCTTCATGGGCAATGATCAAACCTTTTACCGCGCTGAATGTTCGGTCTTTTGCCTCGGCATACGAAATGTTATATTTTCGGTCCACTTTTCTAAAGGCTTCCGGAAATTTGGACAATAGCCAGTTGTAATAGGCGTCCAGTTCTTCGTTTTTCGGCATATAAAACTTTAGCTTCAGTTGAAATCTTCGCAGCAGGGCGGTGTCTATGACCGTGGGATGGTTTGTGGCGGCAATGAGTAAGGTATTTGCCGGCAGTTCGTCAATCAATTGTATTATGGTGTTCACCAACCGCTTCATCTCCACTGAATCTTTATCGTCGTGGTCGCGCAGTTTTCCGATGGAATCAAACTCATCTAATAACAAAACGGCGTTTTCCCGTGTAGCTTTTTTGAAAACTTCGGTAATGTTTTTTGCCGTTTCGCCCAAGCGGGACGAAACGATATTCCCCAGATTCAAGATTATTATTTTTTTGTTGAGTGCTTTCGCAATGGCCTTTGCGGTGGTCGTTTTTCCACAACCGGTGTGGCCGGAGAGAAAAACCTTGTTAACAATGGGCAAGTTGTACTGTTGCAGAACTTCAAAATGTTCAAATTCCCTCAAAAGTTGGCTCAATGCATCTTTATTGTCATCACTTAAATGAATTTCATTGAGTGAAAGTGTAGGTTCGTTTGAATAGATTATAAAATCGGTTGCTGCCATTTTCGTTTTTCTTTGTTGCAAAAATAGGGAAGCTTTTTAAATGAAGTTTCAAAGATTGTGAAATGTGGCCAATTTTGGGCTATAATCAACGCAGGGCCGGGGGAAGAAGTGTGGCCTTATAGGTTTCTATCCATTGTTCAACGATTCATTTTTGAAATAGATTAGGTTTTTGGGTCCTTCCGGAACACTTCGATCAAATTGAAAATAAGGATGCAGAAAACCACCCAGAAAAGACCGGCAATAAAGCCCCCGGCAATATCTGATGGGTAATGCACCCCAAGGTAAATCCTGCTGATGCCAATGCCCAAAATAATGAGGGCAAGCAAGAATGCAATGCTTATTTTATAGAACTTTCTGATTTTTAGATGAAACACGAGGTACATCACAAACCCATAAAACGCCATGGCGCTCATGGCGTGGCCGCTGGGGTAACTCAAGGTTTCCACGGGAACTAAATGTTCCGTTCCGGGGCGGGCCCTGTCTATAAACCGTTTCAAAATTACATTGGAAAGGGAGGCCAGAATCAAAACTAAAATAGTCTGCAGCACCGCGCGCCATTTTTTAAAGATAAAATAGGAAATGAGGCTGGCAATCATTACCAAAATAACATAGCCGTAAAAATCGCCCACGGAGGTAAGGAATATAAAAAAGGTGGTAAGCCCGGGGGTCCGTCGGGAAATTATGTAGTCTGTAACGGCTTGGTCATAGCGCGGCAGCAGCTCTTCCTGCAGTTCGTCAGTAAGTTCTATAAACCCATTGATGCTGCCAATTACAACAATGAGCGCCACAATGGCGGTAATAATATAGGGCAGTTTTGGGTTTTTCTGATGAAAGTGAAGGCTCAAAAATGCCTTTATCCTCTTTATGATTTCGCGAATGGTTTCTCTCATTGGCCCGTGGGATTTTTTTTGGAAAGGAAAGATTAAAGATAGCTTTATTTTGGGGAATGGATGGGTTGGGTTTCGGGTGTGGTTTATTCTGTTCTGAAGGTTGTTTTCTTGGTGCGGAAAATTTTTTCTTTTGTGCAGAAGGTTGTTTCCTTGGTGCGGAAGGTTGTTTCTTTTGTGCAGAAGGTTGTTTTCTTTGTGCAGAAGGTTGTTTTCTCTGTGCAGAAGGTTATTTCTTCTGTGCAGAAGGTTGTTTTCTCTGTGCAGAAGGTTTTTTCTTTTGTGCAGAAGGTTGTTTTCTCTGTGCAGAAGGTTATTTCTTCTGTGCAGAAGGTTGTTTCCTTCGTGCGGAAAGTTGTTTTCTCTGTGCAGGAGATTGTTTTCTTTGTGCGGAAAGTTGTTTTCTCTGTGCAGAAGGTTATTTCTTTTGTGCGGAAGGTTGTTTTTTCTGTTTGGGAGGGTGAAGCTGTGGTTTGGTAGGTATGGGACGTGTGGGACAGTGGGGACTAAACCTGTGAGTTGCACACGGGATGGAATCGGGCGCAAGCGGGGGTTAACGGATTTTTTTTTTGAACGCTAGTTTGAGCGTCTCGCTCGTACCGTCAAAGTTTGGAGAAACATTGTGTAGGACACGGGCGGGACGCCCGCGCCAGCTTGGGGGCCTTCGGGTATTGCTCTTAGAATATCATTTACTTATTTTTATTTTCTTACTGTTGCGGGCACACGTTGCAAACGTGCGCTAGCGGGGCTCGCGCTAGCTGGGGTAATTAGGGTTATTATAATTTTTTATGCTTTTTCATCTATTTAATTTTGCGGGCACGAGCGGGAGGGTTCTGCTAGCGGGGGTCGCATTGCAAATGCTATAGTAGATGGGCACGCATTGCAAAAGCCGGCTAGCAAGAGCTTGCTCCAGATAGCGGATTTACTTTATATGAATCGTATTTTTAATTGAATCAATTTTAACTTTAACCATTTCAAAATCTTCTTTAGTCTGAATGTGGGCCCAGTCTGACTCTAAGTGAAAAGTAATAGAATCTTTAATATATGGTTTAATTTTGATAATATCATTCTTAAAAATTAAATTTTCATTTGAAACAGATTTTTTAATTATAAAGTTTGAAAAAAACATAATAAATATTAAAGCATTTATTATTAATGCAAAACTGAAGAAGTAGTCCTTTTTTGACCTTTCTTTCTGTAGTGCCAAAATTCTGTCTTCATTTTCGATTATTTTATTTAATAAATCTTCTTTTTTAAGTTCTAATTCTTCCTTAGATAAAGTTAAATTCTTTTTTTCTTCTCTTACTTTCCTATCTAGTTT
>JBEBRF010000020.1:0-30002 GCA_040394975.1 Aequorivita soesokkakensis | reverse complement strand
GAATTTTTTAAAAAGTAATAGAACAAGGATTTTGGTTGTTGCCTTAGGGGTTGGGCTTCCATTGCAAATGTGCAGCCCCGGGAATGGCGATGATTGCAACTGCGGCCCCATAACGGGAAGGTTTTTCGACATTAATGGAATGGAAGTGAATAATTATAAAAAGATAGGGGAGAACGGCACTGAACTAATGACCGAAAATGAGGCTGTTGCTTATACAGATTATGCAGGCTTGGGAGTGGAATATGCAGTTGATTTTATAAGCCATTCAAAGTCAAAATGGCCTAATTTTTCACTTATTCCAAGTGCATACGCCTGTACGTGCATCACTGATGGCGATAGCGGTTCAAAAAATGAAAAACTTGCCAATCTTATCGTAATTACCCTTAATGATTTTGATGAAAGCCATAGGGCAAATGACACTATGAACGACTTGATGGTAGTAAAAGGTTTTTATAATCTTGAAGATCAATATTTGGAAGACTACTTGGTGAATGATACGCTAAATATCCAATTTCCCGCATTAAATTTGAAAATTGACAGAAAACCCACGCTAAATGAAAACTACAAAGTGAAGGTGGTTGTTGAATTGTCAACAGGGGAAGTTTATGAAAAGGTAAGCCAATCAATAAAAATAAGATAGACCTGCATTTTCAAAACACATTTTGAACCTCGCTTGCTTTTTTAGTAATTGAACCATTCAAAAAATGAAAATACACATAGAAACAGATCGGTTGTTTATGCGCGATATGATGGATGAAGATGTACACGGGATATACCAAATGGACAGTGATGCCGAGGTGCATAAATTCTTGGGAAACAGACCCATTTCCACTCTTGCCGAAGCCCAAAAATATATTGATTCCGTAAAAGAGCAATACACAGCAAACGGAATTGGCAGATGGGCAGTGGTGGAAAAGGAAAGTGGCGATTTTATTGGCTGGAGCGGCTTTAGGCTTATAACCGATGAAGTGGCCGGTAGAACTAATTATTATGATTTGGGCTATCGTTTTTTAAAAAAATATTGGGGAAAAGGCTATGCTACCGAAACCGCCATTGCCTCTTTAAATCACGGATTTTCAAAACTCAACTACAATGAAATCTGTGGAATAGCTGATATCGGGCATACTGCATCAAATGCCATTCTGCAAAAAATTGGGTTGGTAAAACAGAAAGTGTTTCTTTATGACGGCACGCCACATAATTTTTATTCGCTTGAAAAATCAGCGTGGAATATGCCTAAATAAAAACCAGTAATTAATTACAAATCATTAATTTAGTGCCTGTTCTTAAAACAGGGCTATGAAATTTCCCAAGCTGTATTTTTCTTTTTTTGCTCTTTTTGGCATCGCGCTGCTTTTTAGTTGTGAAGCTACATTGGCACCTGCCTATGACCAAGCCATTGTTGAAAAAGCAACCGCAAGCAGTGATTTGGCAATGCGTTTTTTTGCAGAAGTGGAAGGCGGCACGGAAAAAGAAAGTTTTACGGCTCGGCAGCCTGTTTACAACGTTTTGATAGGCGCCTTTGAGTCACTGGAAATTCAAGCCCGAGCACGCCCAGTGCCAAAAAATATGGCAGTGGACAAGATCAATGAAATGTTGCAGGCCAAGGGAAGCAGCGCTATTACAGACGAATATCCCAGTGCCTTCGCCTTTGGGAAAATTGCCGAAACCTTTAAGAAAATGAAAGAAACCGATGCCCAAAACGGAATAAGACCATTGGCCTTGCAGGCTTTTAAAGGGCAAGTGCAAATTTATTTGGACCAAGCCTTAACGTATGAAAGTTTCCTAAAAAGATAAGAGTATGGCTGAAAGTGTAACAACAATAATTACGGATATAAAAGACATAGCCTCCAGTATTTTGGAGAAGGATATTTCCACCATCCGCGGTTTCAGCGAACGGCAAGTGGAAGCCATTGCCAAACAAACGGTCCTCATTCAAAAAGGAGTGGAAAATGGTGATATAGACGAGGACCTACGCGAGTTCTTTTTGGACGGACTCGAGGCAATGGCGCTGAATTTCGTAAACACCTTAAAGGGAATTTTAATGGTCACCCTTGAAAAACTATGGAACGCCCTCGTGAAATTTCTTTACAAAGCGGTTGGAGTGGTGGTTTGAGTCGGTTTTTAATTTTTGGTTTTTAGTTCTTGGTTCAAAGATTTGAGATTTGAATTCGGGTCGCTTGCTTCTTCTGCTCATCAAACCAATTAACCAACCCCTAATTCGCCAATCTCCAATTATAATTTCGTAAATTTGCGACTTCGTTTTTTATTCATTAAATCACATTCATGACTAATATAATTCTTTTTGGCCCTCCTGGTGCAGGAAAAGGCACGCAAGCTACTTTTTTGAAAGATAAATACAATTTGGTTCACATTTCAACAGGCGACGTGTTTCGGTATAACATTAAAAATGAAACCGATTTGGGCAAGCTCGCAAAATCATTTATGGAGAAGGGCAAGCTGGTACCTGATGAAATTACCATCGACATGTTGAGCAATGAAGTTGACAAAAACCCCGATGCCAATGGCTTCATTTTTGACGGCTTCCCGCGGACTGAAGCTCAGGCGGAAGCACTGGGCCATTTAATGGACGATAAAGACAGCCAAATTGACGCCATGGTCGCGCTGGAAGTTGATGATGAGATTTTGGTGCAACGTCTTTTGGAAAGGGGAAAAACCAGTGGCAGGGCAGACGATGCAGATGAAAACATAATCCGAAACCGCATAAAAGTGTATTACAACGAAACCGCAATCCTGAAAAACTATTACCAAAATCAAGATAAATATTATGGTGTTGATGGGGTAGGAAGCATCGGGGAAATAACGGAAAGGTTGAGTGAGGTGATTGATTCTTTGCTGTAATGTTGTTTAATTGTTTAATTGTTTATTCGGTTAATTGATAATTGATAATTGATAATTGATACGATGTATAAGCATTCTTTTGAAAAGTTGGAGGTCTGGAAGGATGCTATTGATTTAGTGGAGATGGTGTACAAAATAACGGAAAGTTTTCCTGCCAATGAACGGTTTGGGTTAACAAATCAAATGAGAAGATGTTCGGTTTCCGTATCATCCAATTTAGCGGAGGGTACTTCACGGATTACGCAAAATGACAAATCCCGATTTTCAACAATTGCATTTAGTTCAACAATGGAATTGTTAAATCAAGTAATAATTTCAAAACGGTTAAATTTTATAGACGATGATACCTACGAAAAACTGCGTGCACAGCTTTTAATGATATCAAATAAAATCAATGCCTTAAGAAAAGCCCAATTAAAAAAATAAAAACGAAACATTTCAACCCAGTTACCCTATTAAACTGTTGCCCAATTACACAATTAAACAATTAAACGATTCAAAAAAAAAATGACTGAAGGCAATTTTGTAGATTACGTAAAGGTTCACGTCACTTCCGGCAAGGGAGGGCAGGGCAGCAAGCACATGCGGCGGGAAAAATACATTCCCAAAGGCGGTCCCGACGGCGGCGATGGCGGTCGCGGCGGGCACGTAATCATTAAAGCCAACAAAAACCTTTGGACGCTTTACCATCTTAAATTCAAAAGACATTTTAAGGCCGAGCACGGCGAGCACGGCAGCAAACAAACCAGCACAGGTGCCGACGGCGCCGATGTGTATATTGAAGTGCCATTGGGAACCGTAATCCGCGATAAGGAAACCGAGGAAATACTTTTTGAACTTATCGAAGACGGGGAGCAGCAAATTATAGCAAAGGGCGGTCGCGGCGGCTTGGGAAATGCCCATTTCAAAACCGCCACAAACCAAACGCCCCGCTATTCACAGCCCGGCGAGGAAGGTGAGGAAAAGGATATTATTCTCGAACTTAAAATTCTTGCCGATGTTGGGTTGGTAGGCTTCCCGAATGCAGGGAAATCCACGTTGCTTTCCGTGATTACCGCTGCAAAGCCGAAGATTGCCAATTATGAATTTACCACATTAAAGCCCAATTTGGGCATTGTTGAATACCGTGATTTCCAAACCTTTGTAGTTGCCGATATTCCCGGAATTATTGAAGGTGCCGCCGAAGGAAAGGGGATTGGGCATCGGTTTCTTCGACATATTGAACGAAATTCTACCTTGCTTTTTTTGATTCCCGCCGATGCGCCTGATATTAAGGAACAATACGATATTTTGGTGGATGAACTTCGCCGTTACAATCCGCAGCTTTTGGATAAGGAACGCCTGATAGCCATCAGCAAAAGCGATATGCTTGATGATGAGCTGAAGGGAGAAATGAAAAAGCTTCTCAACAAACAATTCAAAGGGATTCCCTATTTGTTTATTTCTTCTGTGGCACAACAAGGCTTGACGGAGTTGAAGGATAAACTTTGGAAAATGCTCAATTAAAAAAGGGTACTGAGCGCAGCCGAAGTATGGGAATACTGAATTATAGCGAAATGTCACCCTGAGCGCAGTCGAAGGGTTATTGGGTAGCAGGATTTTTGATATTAAGAGGTCTCGACTTTAGATTATCCTGAGCGAAGCCGAAGGGCTTCTGACTTTAAACCTTCTTAAAAAATTCTTAAATAAATTTTTATAAGTCATTTAATTCTTATTTCTTGTTCCCTTTAAAATAAGCATTTATGAAAAAGGGATTACTCTTTGTTTTTTTATTTGTTTCCTTGGTTGGGTTTGGGCAATGTCCGAGTCGTTTGACTTCCCAAAATCAAAAAGATAAATTTTAAGTTAAATATACCAAATGTAACAACAATAATAAATTGTATAATTAAGGAGAAGACATTGTGAATTTAGACGGTTTGTCACAATTAACTTATATCCGCGAATTATTTGTGTATTATACAAGCTTACTAAATTTTAATGGATTGGATAATGTAGATGAAATGAATTTTTTTAGAATAGAACATAATTCCGAATTACAAAGTTTTTCGGGTTTATCTTCACTTATATCAATTGGAGCCAATCCAAACTTCCTCAGAGGCTTTAAAATAGAAAATAATAATAACCTCACTTCTTTTCAGGGACTGGAAAGTCTAAATACCGTTTTCTATTATTTTAATATATTAGAAAACGATTCGCTACAAAATTTAGACGGTTTAACCGGATTGACCACAATTTATGGAGATTTAAATATTATAGATACCAAATTGGTAAATTTGAATGGGCTTAATAATCTCAATTATGTATCCCAAACAATCACTATTCGGAATAACCATCTGGTAAATCTATCAGGGTTGGAGGGATTAACTGAAATCGGGGAATATCTGTACATAGAGTCTAATCCCTTTCTTCTGAATTTGAATGGACTTCAATACCTAACCCACGTTGAATCTTTTGTTGGTATAGGGGGAAATTACTCATTATATTCCATTGATGGCCTTAATTTAATGGATCCTGTCCATTTTTCTATTATCGGGAACCCAAATTTATCTGTATGTAATATTAATCCGGTGTGTGAAGCCATAGCTGATCCGACTCAATTCGGGGTATTTATCAGTAATAATTTCATCGGTTGCAATTCCGTTCCAGAAGTAGAGGCCCAATGCCAAATAACAATCACGGAAGCGGATTTTTTAAAGAATCTTTCCATTTTTCCAAATCCCGTTTCTTCGATTTTAAACATCGAAACATCAAAAACCATTTCCTTCGAAAAAGCAAAAGTTTATTCAACACTGGGCAAACTAATTCTTGAAACTTCAGAAACCCAAATAAATCTGGAAACCCTTTCCGCAGGTATCTATTTTGTGGAAGTGGTTACAGATAAAGGAAGCGTGACCAAGAAAATTGTAAAGGAATAAAGTATTAAAAACCCATTAAACAATATGGCGGCTGCTCTTTGCGGTCGTCATTTTTTGTTTTGGCTTAGTTCGGTTTTTACGGTTTTCCCATATTTCAGAATAAGGGGTTGCTGTAACGTCTGATTTTCATTTTATCGTTGTGGAATAAATTGTTTTAGGCTATCTTGCTTGTCTGAATATCAAGAGGATAAAGCATATAAATACAGCCAATCATGTTAAAAGCGCTACGTAACGCAATCTCGAAAACCGTGATTTGCGCTTGTTTTATTTTAGGCTTTTCTTCCCATAGCCATGCCCAAAAAAGGGGTGAGGCATTTGTTGATTCCTTGTTGCAGGAACTTCCCAAAGCCAAAGAAGATACCTCCAAAATAAAAATACTGAACCAATTGAGCGAGCGGTCCTGCCAGTCCGCCAATTTTGGTTTCGCCCTGCAATATGCCGATTCCGCTATGGTTTTAGCAAAAAGAGCAGATTTTAAAAAAGGCACGGCTGCTGCCTTCAACAACATCGGGAATGTTAATTTTTATCAGGGAGATTATCCGGAAGCACTTGATAATTCATTTACCGCATTGCCGGAACAATACGTCATTAAGGAAAAGGATGCTTTTGAAAAAATAGCCCAGCTTATAAGCAAGATGTAGCTGGCTGGGGAATTTCGTTTTTCCCGCAAATTTTAACCCATCTTTACGAAGGCCCATCTTTCTTTTTTTTAATTTTATTAAAAAGAGAATTTATCATGAAAACCTTTCCCATTATTTTAATTTCCGTACTATTTATTTCCTGCGGAGCCACCGTGGCCGTGGACTATGACAGACAAGTGGATTTTTCAAAGTACAATTCATACAACTTTTATGTTTCCATAGATTCTGGGCTCAACGATTTGGACGATAACCGAATTATGCAGATTACGGACAGTTTGCTGCAACAACGCGGCTTTGTAAAAAGCGAAACACCACAAATTTTCATCAATTTTTTCGCCCGTGAAAGTGTTTCAAACTCCCGGAATACAATCGGCTTTGGCGTTGGCAGTGGCGGTGGAAACGTGGGCGTAGGCGTGAGCGGCGGCATTCCCATTGGCGGAAGGGTGGTCAACCAACAGTTAACGATGGATTTTATTGATGTTGAAAAAGACGATTTGGTATGGCAAGCAGTAGCCGAAGGTGAAATGAAGGAACGCGCCACGCCGCAGCAGAAGGAAACTTATTATATTTCCGTTATTCAGAAAATTTTGGCGAAATATCCACCGGAAAATAAGTAGGCAGTGGTCAGTGGTCAGTATTCAGTGGTCAGTCTCAGTCTCAGTCACAGTATTTTAAATGTCATCCTGGGCGCAGTCGAAGGATTGCCATAATTATGAACTCAGCATCAGAAAAAGTATCTTTGTTCAAATAAAATAAAAAATATAGTTTGTCATCAAGAATCCACAGCTGAAACTTGAAAACTGAAAATCGAAAATCGACAACCGACAACCGAAAACCGAAAACCGAAAACCGAAACCAACCCCATGAAAATCCATTTTATAGCCATTGGCGGCAGCGCGATGCACAATCTTGCGTTGGCACTGCATCAAAAAGGAGAAACCGTAACCGGAAGCGATGATGAAGTTTTTGAACCTTCAAAAACACGTTTGAAAAACAAAGGATTGCTGCCCGAAAAAGAAGGTTGGTTTCCCGAAAAAATCACTTCGGAAATTGATGCCGTTATCCTCGGAATGCACGCAAAAGCTGACAATCCCGAACTTTTAAAGGCGAAGGAACTGGATTTAAAAATCTACAGTTACCCCGAATTTCTGTACGAACAATCCAAAAACAAAACCCGCGTGGTTATTGGCGGTTCCCACGGAAAAACCACGATTACCTCCATGATTCTGCACGTGATGAATTACAACGGAAAGGAAGTGGATTATATGGTTGGCGCGCAATTGGAAGGGTTTGATACGATGGTAAAAATAACCACCGACAGCGATTTTATGGTCATTGAAGGCGATGAATACCTTTCCTCTCCAATAGACCGTCGGCCAAAATTCCATCTTTATAAACCGAATATTGCTTTGTTGAGCGGAATCGCGTGGGACCATATCAACGTTTTTCCTACATACGAAAACTATGTGGAGCAGTTTGAAATATTTTTGAATGAAATTACAAACGGGGGTGCGATAATTTACAATGAAGAAGATTCCGAGGTAAAACGAGTTGTGGAAAACGCTACAAATCCTATTAAAAAATATCCGTACCGAACGCCCGAATATTTCGTGGAAAATGGAACCACACTATTAAAAACCCCCGAAGGCCCAATGCCCGTTGAAATCTTTGGAAAGCACAATTTGAACAATTTGGAAGGCGCACGGTGGATTTGCCAATTAATGGGCGTAGATGCAGAGGATTTTTACGAAGCAATCGCAACATTCAAAGGCGCAAGCAAGCGTTTGGAAAAAATAGCAGAAGCCAAAACTGCTGTTGCCTATAAAGATTATGCCCATTCACCAAGTAAAGTAAAAGCAACAACCGAAGCCGTAAAGAACCAATATCCCGAGAGAAAATTGATTGCCTGTTTGGAATTGCATACTTACAGCAGCCTAAATCCGGAATTTTTAAAGGAATATAAAGGAACATTGGACGCAGCGGATAGTGCGGTTGTTTTTTATTCGCCGCACGCGGTGATGATAAAACAGTTGGAAGAAATAAAGCAGGAACAAATTGAAGAAGCTTTTGACCGACGGGATTTAGTGGTTTTCACAAATCCGGCCGATTTTAAAACCTATCTTTTTTCGCAGGAGTATGAAAATACTTGTTTGCTTTTGATGAGCAGTGGCAATTATGGCGGGCTGGATTTTGGCGTCGTGGCAGAATTGGTGAAAAGATAATTAAACACCCGTTTAACTTTTCCAAAGTTTAAAGCTTTGAAAAAGTTCCGGTCAGCGATTTAAAAAACACAAACCCAAACCCCAAAAAAAGCATCAAGTGAAAAGGGAACAGCCCAAAATCGCCGCCTTGGTCGCCAACTATAAAAGCACTGTACATTCCAAAAGCGAAATAGAGCATCAAGATTCCCTCAAGAATTACGTTTGCCGAAATGCTTTTGGTCAAGTATTTATTGCCTTTCCAGCTTTCGTTTAATGTGCCAATATTGAATTTTGGGGTGCGGATAAATTCACTTTTCTTCCCAAAATGCCCTTCCAAAACCGCAATGGAATTGTGCAGCGAAAACCCCATAGCCACCGAAAAAAAGGTAAAAAACATTCCAATATATTTAAAAAACTGCTTGAAACCACCGCCATAAATGGTTTTATAGGTAAACCAATAACAGATGAAAAATATAAGCGTACTAATAACGAAAAAGCTCATTACGAAAAAATACAGCTTCAAATGTTCATATTCGTTTTTGATGTAAAGCATCGGAATACTTAGGATTGCAACGATCAAAATGTTCAAAAACATAGTGCTGTTCAGCAAATGCAAAAAACTGTGAAATTTGGTTTTGAAGGAAATATTGCGACTTTTAAATACGCGCCAAGCCATTTTCTGAAAATTCTCGGCCCCACCTTTGTTCCACCGGAATTGTTGCGAACGCGCGGCACTAATAACCACCGGAAGTTCCGCGGGTGTTTCCACTTCCTCCAAATATTTGAATTTCCAGTTTTTCAATTGGGCGCGATAGCTGAGGTCCAGATCCTCGGTGAGCGTATCGCCTTCCCAATTTCCTGCGTCCAGAATGCACGCTTTGCGCCAAATGCCAGCCGTGCCGTTGAAATTTATAAAATGCCCCTTGCTGTTTCGTCCCACTTGTTCCAAAGTGAAATGTGCATCGAGCGCAAAAGCCTGCACGCGCGTAAGTATGGAATAATCACGGTTCAAATGGCCCCAACGGGTTTGTACTACGCCTATTTCCGCATCTTTAAAATAGGGAACGGTATCTTTCAACCAGCTTTTCTTCGGAAGAAAATCGGCATCGAATATTGCAATGAATTCACCTTTGGCAGTTTTTAGGCCTTCTTTTAAAGCGCCGGCTTTGAAACCTTGCCGATTTTCGCGGGTTATATGTTGAATATCCAACCCTGTTTTCTGCAGATTTTCTATATGAATTGCAGTGGCAGCAAAAGATTCGTCGGTGCTGTCATCCAAAACCTGTATTTCCAGTTTTTCTTTTGGATAATCCATTTCGGCAATGTTATCGAGCAACCGTTCCATTACATACAATTCATTGTAAACAGGGAGTTGGATGGTTACAAATGGTATTTCTTCGGAATTTGAAAAATTGAAAGTCGGGGAAGTTTTGTGCTTTTTTCGAGCCCTTAAATAGTTGAATAACAGGTTTAACTGCGCCAAGGCATACAAAAAAATGAGGAGCAGCGCAACGGAATATATGGCAATGATTATGGATTCAAGAATCATTTTTTGAAACTGTATTTAAAAATCCAAGTCAGGATTTTTATACCTGCAAAGATAGCGCCTTTTACGGTACCCGAAACTTTGGAAACGCCAATTCGGTTTCTATATTTTACCGGAATTTCAGCATAGCTATATTTCTTTTTCAGGGCTTTCAGCTGCATTTCCACGGTCCAGCCGTAGGTTTTGTCCTCCATATTCAACGCCAGCAGTTTTTCATATTTTATGGCACGGAAAGGGCCAAGGTCTGTAAATTTTGAATTAAAAAAAAGCTTCATCAGTTTGGTTGCCAGCTGATTGCCGAAGCGTTGCGGCAGGGTCATCGAGCCAGTTTCACGTAACCAATTTACTCGAGCGCCGACCACAAAATCAATATTTTCTTCAATTATTGGCGCCACGATTTTGGTCAATTCTTCGGGATAATCGCTGTAATCGCCATCCAAAAAAACGATTATATCTGGTCGTTGGGCGGAGTCGAGACGCGAAATATATTCCATTCCTTTCAAACAAGCGTTTCCGTAGCCGGCTTTGGGTTGGAAAAGTACGGTAGCACCCGCATTTTTGGCAACTTCCGCAGTGGCATCGGTGGAATTATTGTTCACCACAATTATTTCAGAAACGATCTCGGGAATTTCGGCAATCACTTTGCCTATCGAGGCTTCTTCGTTAAATGCGGGAATGATTACTTTGATATTTCTTGCCATCAATTCTCAATTCTCAATTTTCAATTCTCAATTTTCAATACTCAATACTAATTTATATATTTCATCAAATCCACATCATTTCCCAAAAGGATTTCGTTTGAATTAATTCGTTTTTCAAGCGGGCCATTCTCCAATTTTAAAACCCCGCGCGGGCAAACTGCCGAGCAAATTCCGCAGCCCACGCAGCTGGAACGTATAATGTTTTCGCCTTTTTGGGCGTAAGCGCGAACGTCGATTCCCATTTCGCAATAGGTGGAACAGTTACCGCAGGAAATACATTGTCCGCCATTTGTGGTTATTCTGAATTTAGAAAACAAACGCTGCTGAAAACCAAGAATTGCGGCCATCGGACAACCAAAGCGGCACCAAACGCGACTCCCGAAAATGGGGTAAAAACCTACGCCAATCACCCCGCTGAACATAGCTCCAATCAGAAAACCGTAGGACTGCCGCAAGGTTTCTGCCTCAAAAAGGAACAGTGTTTTTCCGGTTGAGAAATGGAGCGCAATCAATGAAATTATAATACTGAAATAAGCAATAGCGCCAATTCGGGCATCTTTTTTTAATTCTTTCCTTTTAAAAATCCAAACGCCAACGAAAATCAGCGTCAAAAAAATTGTGACACTTATAAGAAATACATTTTTTGTAAGCCAATATTTGGAAGCGTCGTCACCCAAATAGCTATAAACAACGGCGGTTGTCATCAATACCACAAAAACCAAAACACTGTGCACGACCCAGCGTTCCACTTTCCAAGCGATTACCCGTTTATCGCTCAAATGCCGAAATGGGTCGCCGGCAGTTTCCGCCAAGCCGCCACAACCACAAACCCACGAGCAGTACCAACGTTTGCCGTATTTATAGGTTAAAATTGGGGTGATTATGAAAATGGAAGCAACGCCAAAAATTAAGAGCGCCAACCCAATATCTCCGGCGGAAATAAATTCATCAACTCGGTATTGCTCAAAGTTGTAATAATTGAGCGGCCAGATATTTTTTAGGTCGTAATAGGGAAGTGAAAAGGTTTCACTGTTCAATCGCAGCATAAATTCCGGGATCAAAAAGGCAAAGCCCAATTGAAAAAACATTACGGAATAAGTGCGCAATCTTTCATATTTATTGTGGCGGTATTTCAGTATGAATTTTATTCCAAAAGCCAGTATTGCCAAAGTGTAAAGCGTGCCGTACACAAACCATTGGCTTGCCGGGCCGCCGTTCAGCAGTTTGCTCAACGGGTCAAAAAGCGCTACCAATCCTTTGTTTTGTCCGTTTTGGGCCAGTCCCAAATATTGTGGAAACCAATATAAAACGATATAAAAAAGCGTAAGTGAAATCCCTAAAATCCAAGCCCAAAATCCTTTGGAAGTGAGCGATTTAAAATAAACACCATCGTTTTTTATTCCCTCGTGTTTGTTTAAATATGCCGCTATTGAAAACCAAATAGTTCCTCCCGCAATCATAGCCAAAGAAGCAGTGAGCCAAATTGTTTTGTTCGGAAAATTCAGGTTGAAGTATGCCAAAACAAGCAGCGCCAATCCCAAAAGTCCAATTGCGGAAGCAAGTTTTTGTTGGGTATTGATGGATTTTGGCGGCTCGCCGGTGAGCGACATATTTCGTTGTACAGTACTCATTTTTATTGGATGTTTAAGACCTCACAGGTCTTCAAGACCTGTGAGGTCTTAAGTGAATTATGTAGTTGGGATTTACTCAAGGGTTAATTCTTCATTAATATTGAGGTTTTTGGCATGATGAACATATTTAAAATTTGCTCTATCTCCAAATTGATTTAGAACAAATTCTCTATCCAATAAGGTCTTTTTATTTGAAATAAAGGCCTTGTATGAAGAGTGTTTATAAAGTGAAAAATCAGGTGTAAACCCGTGATGGGCAGGATTTGTGTGAATATATATTATTAAATTCCGTAATTGATTCCCATCCTTTATTATTTTGCGCGAAAATCTATCCTTAAACAAACTGCCGCTGCGTCCGTATTGTTTATTTATTGCTTTTGCATACGCGTTAAAAAAATTTGAAAACTTCTTTGAGATCAAATCATCGGAATTTACCGGTTTTGTTCGTATCAGTAAATGAAAATGATTTTTGAGTAAACAATATGTCAATAAATCTGCAATAGGAACGATATGTTTTTTCATTAATTCTAAAAAATATTGATAGTTTTTTTCTTCCAAAAAAATATCTTCCCGATTATTTCCACGGTTAAATATGTGATAATATTGTTCAGATTTTAAAGGTTCGTATATCATAAAGTGGATTATTAGGGTTATTAAAACCTCACAGGTCTCAAAGACCTGTGAGGTTTTTTCAATTCGCGGTTTTTCCAATGAACATAAAGATTCCTCCAATGAATTTGGGGGTTTCTACAACGATATTTTGGTTAAGAATGAATATTCTTTTAAAATTTCACCTTCATATTTTTTATAAAATTCCGGATCAAAATTCGCGTGTTTCAGATTTTTTACTACAAAATTCACACTTCTTTTTTCATTCAACCAGCTGTCAAAAACTTCGTGTTTCATCCGTATTCCGAAGGTGTTTATTCCCAGAAATTCATTCGAAAATTTATTATAGGAAATGGTAACACAGCGCAAATCGCTGGTGCATTTCCAATGGAATTGTGCTTCGTAATCCTTTTTTCTCTCTTCGGAAAAAACCCAGCCGTAGGTTTGGTATTCAATATCAAAAAACTTCGCGCTGTTAAACCAGTTTCCGGGATTGTATTCAAAAGGATTTCCGCAGATTGTTTGCGCCACCGTTTCGCCCATTATTCTTCCGGTGTACCAAACTGCTTCCACGGCGGGGCGATTCCCGATGGGTTCCCGTTGTTGGGCGCAATCGCCAATGGCATACACATTTTTAATGTTTGTTTCCAACATTCGGTTGACTAAAATGCCTTTGTCCGTTTCAATTTCTGAATTTATCAGAAAAGAAATATTAGGTTTTACGCCCGTAGTTATTCCAAGAAAATTACAAGGAATTTCTTCCCCATTTTTGGTAATAATTGCACGTACATTTCCATTTTCATCGCCTAAAATTATATCGAGTTCCGTATTGTGCCGAAGATCGATCCCGTGTGAAATAATGTGTTTGGAAATCATTTCGGCATCGGGTTTTGGAAGAGTACCCGCCCAAAAAGAAGGTTCGCGCACAAGCATTGTTACTTCAATTTTTCGGGTTCGGAGCATTTCGGCCATTTCAACGCCAATAAGGCCGCCGCCAACAATTACGGCACGCGGACATTGTTTATTGTTTTGCGCATTTTTCTCCAAATTTTCCAAATCCTGTTTCGTCACCAAACCTTGAACGCCGTTTAAATGCTGGCCTTCCCAGTTATAATAAGAAGTGGTGGAACCGGAGGCGATTATAAGTTTGTCGTATTTTAACGGGCCGCCTTCTTTAAAATGAAGGGTTTGGGTTTCGGTTTCAACCTTTTCAACGTAAGCTTTTTTCAGTTCCAATCGGTTTTTTTCCCAAAACCAAGGTTCGTACGGTTCAATATCACGCCAGCGCATGTGGCCCATATAAACGTACATTAAAGCGGTTCGGGAGAAAAAATGGTCAGCCTCCGCGGAAATTATGGTTATCTTTTTGTCGGAACATTTTCTGATGTGTCGCGCTGCCGTAACGCCTGCAATTCCGTTGCCGATAATGACGATGTGCTCCATAATTTTAAGAATATTTGCTGCTGTTTTTTCAATCGCTTATAAATTTACGCAATTACATTTTGGGAAGTTTACAGGTGTTTGATCAATTCGGTAAACAATGTAATCATATTCGGTTCGGCCATTTCCGCGGAAGCGATGATATCGGCAACAACAACAGGTTTTAAATTTTCGGGATCGCATTCGTCAGTCAAAACTGAAACAGCGGAAACGGGAAGTTTTAAATGATTGGCCACGATTATTTCGGGCACGGTGCTCATTCCCACCGCATCGGCACCAATTATTTTTAAGTAGCGGTATTCCGCGCGGGTTTCCAGTTGTGGCCCAACTACGCTAACATACACGCCTTTGTGCAGGGTTATATTTTTTTCGGAAGCAATCTGTTCCAGTTTTTTGTTCATTTCGGCATCGTACGGCGCGCTCATGTCCACAAAGCGTTCCCCCATTTTTTCGACGCCGCGGAAGGCGAGGGGCGAATCACCTTGTAAATTGATGTGATCGTCAATTAGCATCATTTCACCTTTTTTGAAATTGAGATTTATGGCGCCGGAAGCATTGCTCACCAAAAGTTTTTTTATTCCCAAAAGATGCATAACCCGCACCGGGAAAGTAACATCGCGAAGTGAATACCCTTCATAAACGTGAAAACGGCCCTGCATAACCACTACTTTTTTTCCTTCCAAAATGCCGAAAATCAGTTTCCCTTTATGGAATTCAACCGTTGCAGTCGGGAAATTTGGGATGTGATTGTAGCTTACTTCGGCCTCAATTGCTATGTTTTCCAAGATTTTGCCGAGACCCGTGCCGAGAATAATGCCCACTTCGGGGTTTTCAAATCCGCGCTGTTTTAAATAGTCTGCGGCTTCTTCAATGTATTTTGTGATGCTCATATTTTAGTTTGAAATTGATGATTTCTGTGAAATTGACGTAGGACAAAAGGACGTAAGACATAGGACTTGACTTTATATTACCTATTTATTTCTTATGTCTTAATGTAATAAATTATTTTTTATAGGAAGTTTTTGTCCAAATAAGGCGGCAGAAATTGTTGAAAGGCATCAATATCCTTTACATCGGCGTAATAATCAATATCGTTCCGCTCTTCCAAAAGTATGTATTTTTCAGAATTCATATCTTTTAAAGTGGCTTCCAAAACGGTGCTTGTGCCCCAATTTTTATTTTCAAAAATGGCGGAATTCAATTTCTTCATTCCCAATAAATAATAGCCGCCATCGGTCGCCGGGCCTATTACGAACGGGGTTGTTTCGAGCGCGTCAAAAGCAGTTTCCAAATCGTTTCGGTCCAAATCGAACATATCGTTGCCAATAATGATTGCTTTTTCATACTCCATTCCGAAGATTTCTGAAAAGGCATTTTTCATTTTTTCTCCCAAATCGGCACCGGATTGCAATCTTTTTCTGAAAATATCGGGGTTCCAAATATCGTCGACATCTATTTTTTTAGAATAAAAAACGTATTTATCCACGTTTAACTTTTCGGTAATTTCTGCGGTATGTTGCAGTAAAAATTTATAGATTTTCAGTGCGCTTTCATCGCCAACGGATTTTGCCAATCGGGTTTTCACTTTTCCCAATTCGGGATTTCGGGTGAAAATTATCAGCGCTTTTTTTGAAGTGGGAAAATGAAAATCAAAAGCCATTTCATTGTCGCCGTCAGTTTTTTTTGAGGAAAGTAAACCCATTTTTTAGTGTTCAGTATTCAGTTTTCAATGTTTATTTTTTGCTTAAAGCTTAAAGCTTAAAGCCTATTCAGTGACTGCGCCTTGACAGCTGCTTCCCGCGCCGGCCGTGCAACCGTAACAGTGTTGGGAAATAACGATATTTCTGTCGTTTAAAATAGCTTCATTGTATTCTGAAATATGTTGGATTTTGCTGGCAACCTTCAGTCCCAGCATTTGGTTGAAATCGCAGTCGTACAAATACCCGTCCCAACTCACGGAAATGGTATTTCGGCACATTACATTTTTAACGGCTGCGGGATTGTATGCCGTAACCAAGGAATACATATAGTCTTCATAATTTTCCGAGGCAATCAGATAATCCAAAAACCGCGAAATGGGCAGATTTGTAAGGGCGAAAAGACTGTGGAAATGTATTCCAAAATCTTCCAAAAGCGCGTGTTTGAATTCCTTTTCCAAACTGGTTTGATCGCCGGGCAAAAAGGCGCCGCTGGGGTTGTACACCAAATCCAACCGCAAATTGCTACCGGGCATTCCGTAGCCTATCGCATTCAGGTTTTGTAACGCTTTTATGGATTGGTCAAAAACGCCTTCACCTCTTTGTTTATCGGTTTTTCCACGGGTCCAATGGGGCATGCTGCTCACCACATGAACGTTGTGATTTTTTAAAAAAAGAGGCAAATCATAATACTTTTTGTTGGCGAGCATTATGGTCAAATTGCTTCGAACAATAAAATCCTGGATTCCGGCTTTACTGGCTTCCTCAACAAACCAGCAAAAATTTGGGTTCATTTCAGGCGCACCTCCCGTTAAGTCTAAAGTATGCGCGCCCGTGTTTCGGATTATTTTTAAGCATTGCTCCATGGTTTCGCGGGTCATAATTTCCTTTCTGTCGGGACCCGCATCAACGTGACAGTGCTGGCACACTTGGTTGCACATATAGCCGACATTAATCTGTAGGATTTCCAGTTTTTTTGGACGCAGGGGAAATTGATAGGTTTCCGTTATTTTTTCGGAAAAAGTGGGCAATTCGCCATTGGCGAAAATTCCGTTGGAAAGTATATGCAACTGTTTTTGCGCCAAAGCGAGGTCGCTATTGCGTTTGTGGAGGGATTGCTGTTTTAGTTTTGGCAAAATTGATTTCGATTTACGATTTACGATTTACGATTTACGAATTACGATTTTTAGTAGTGAATTGATGGATTTGGATTCATTCAAAATTATACGTGCTATTTTTAATAACTAATAACTAATAACTAATAACTAATAACTGAATAACTAATAACTGAACAAAAATTCACATTTCCAATTTATTCACTTTGTTCATCATCATCACGCCGTGGACCAAGGTTGCCCCGCTTTTTATGGCGGCGCCCACGTGGATTGCTTCCATCATTTCTTCTTTTGTTATGCCGCGCTGCAACCCGTCCTGCGAATAGGCATCAATACAATAGGGGCACATTTCGGTATGGGCCACTGCAAGGGCAATGAGCGATTTTTCGCGGGCTGTGAGTGCGCCTTCTTCAAAGACTTTTCCGTAGTAATTAAAGAATTTGTCGCCCAGTTCTTTGCTCCATTTGGTTATATTTCCAAATTTTTTTAAATCTGCGGGGTCATAATAATTGTTTGCTGCCATCGTGCTGTTAATTATAAATATGGATGAATTGTAAATATAGAAAAGCGGATGCTTTAAATGTGGAAATGGACGGGAATCTTTTTAAAGATTGGGCGTTGAATTAAATCTATAAAGAAATAAAGTTTAAGGATTCAGGTTTTTTTTCCTTCGCTTGTTTTTGAAGAATTCAATAAATATTGGCACCAACGATGCACCGATAATAAGCAGCACCGTCAAGCTGAAATTTTCCCTTACTATTGGAAGGTTGCCAAACAAATAGCCTATTATAATAAAAAATCCAACCCAAAACGCACCACCCGCAACGTTGTAAAAAACAAAGCGCGAATAGTTCATGCTGGAAGCTCCCGCAACAAAGGGCGCATAGGTGCGGACGATGGGCACAAAGCGGGCAATAACGATAGTTTTTCCGCCGTATTTTTCAAAAAACTGCTCGGTCTTGCGTAGATAATCCAACCTGAAAATACGCGCATCTTCCTTAAAAACACGCATGCCAAAATAGGAGCCCGCAGAATAATTGACGGAATCGCCAAGTACGGCGGCAACGAACAACAAAATAAAAAGAATAATTGGGTTTAAAACCCCGGTGGCCGCCAATGCGCCCGCAGCGAAAAGCAACGAATCGCCCGGCAAAAAAGGCGTTACCACAAAGCCCGTTTCTGCAAAAACAATCAAAAATAAAATGGCATAAGTCCACAGACCGTAGGTTGCCACAAGGCTAAGCAGGTGGTCGTCAATGTGCAGAACAAAATCAATAACTAGTTTAAGCCACTCCATATTGGTTGTTTTTGATGGGTGGCGGCCGCAGTTCGTCCTTTAGGTGGTAGCCTTCCGAACGAGCTACGAATGTGGCCGCGGTAATATCGCCAATAACGTTTACCGCTGTGCGGCACATATCCAAGATACGGTCCACGCCCAAAATAACGGCAATCAGGGCGGGGTTCACCCCAATACTGGCAAGCACAACAATAATGTACGGGATGGAACCTCCGGGAACACCCGCCGTGCCAATTCCGCCCAAAATGGCCAGGTAAGCCACAACAAGTTGGGCCGAAAGAGAGAGATCCACGCCAGCCAATTGTGCCAAAAAGATAATGGTAATGCCTTCATAGAGCGCCGTTCCGTTTTGGTTGGCGGTGGCACCAATGGTCAATACGAATGAGTTTATTTCTTCAGGAACGCCAATGTTTTCACGCGATTCACGCAGGGCAGTTGGCAAGGTGGCGTTTGATGAAGATGTAGAAAATGCGGTAACAGCCGTTGTTTTTATTTTTCGGAAAAAATCCAAAGGGGAAAGTGCCGATAAAAAATATACCGAGGCGGAATATACCACCAACCCATGGATCAGCAGACCGCCCAGCACCACCAAAATAAACCATAACAATGCCAACAACAGATCCATTCCGAAGGATGCGATACTACTGAAAACCAACAAGCTAACGGCATAGGGTGCTATGCTCATAATGCCATTAATGATTATGACGGAAATCTCGAACAGGCCATCAAAAAAACCCAAAAATGGTTTTGCCGTTTCCTTCGGGATCATAGTGGCGGCCATCCCAAGGATGAGGGCAAAGAACATAATGTGCAACAAATTCGGGCTGCCTACCATGGATGTAAATGGGTTCTTTGGAATCAAAGTTTCAACGATCTGGGTGATGACAGGTACGTTTTCCGCATCCATTTCAGCTTTGTTGGCGGTGGCAGCGCCAACTTTTTCATTGGCATAATCGCCATATTGGGCTTCCAGACTGGCGGCGGTTGTTGCGTCAATACGTTTGCCGGGTTCTATCAAGTTGACCATGGAGAGGCCAATTACTACCGAAATGGCGGAAATAACCAGCGTATAAGCCAAGGTTTTTAGCCCCACTCGCCCCAGTTTTTTTACATTTCCCAAACCAGCAACGCCCAGTACCAACGCAGAAAATACCAATGGGATCACGATCATCAACAGCAAGCGGAGCCACAGATCGCCGAGGGGTTGGGTTATATTCTCAACGGCCCATACAAGTCCCGTATTTGTTGAGCCGAAAACCAAACTTGCAATAATCCCGGCAACAACGCCCACCAACAATCCCCATAGGATTTTGGTGTGCATTGCCTTGCTTCTTTTTTTGTCGGATGGATCAATGTTTCCTTGGTTTTTCCCTTCGTTTTTGAACATAGATTTTATGGTTTCGGGCAATTAATTTTTTTAATGAAAACAAAAAGGACCAACAGGTGATTTTTTTCTTTTTGCATAAAAATTCGTCCAAATATAATTGAATTTTTTTAGAAGGCGACCCCTGCCATGGATTGAATTGACAAGATTGGCCAAGGTTTTAAGGATTTAATCAAAGGAATAAACAAATCCGCTCTGTAAATTATATTGTGAATTTGGAATTCCTTCGGCGGGAGTTTCATCGTAAAGAAAGGTATAGGTGGTCTTGAACGCCAAGTTTTTAATAAGATCAATAAGCAATGAACTTTGATTAGAGAAACGATAGTCAGAAACATCATTAATTTTTGGCTGATAATAAGTTGTGCTTATAAGGCTTAAAGTTTGTGTTGGGTAAAAGCTGAAGGAAAGATAAGAGGTGCTCCTAAAATCGCGGTGGACAGGGGTAATGTCGTCGCTCAGTTCCTCATATTCATACATTAAGTGGGTGCCGAAATAAAGTTTGTACTTTTCCGAAGAAGTCAATTTAATTCGTGGACCGGTGCCCAGCAGCCCGCGAAACTCAATTTTTGAGACCTTATTATATTGGGCTTGTGCAAAAACTTCCCAAGTTATTCTTGGATGGAACCTGTAATTATACCGGAGGTGGGCTATGCCTGCATTTTCAAATTCATTGTCGTCAATGTTCTGTAGTTCAATATCATTTTTAAGAAGCACCAAGTGCCGGTTCATTTTGTACTGAACGTGTAGCGTGCTGCTCAAGCCATAATAATCATTGACGTCACGTTTTAGGGAGAAATTCAAACTTGCCGACCCCGACCAACCGGAGGTATCTGTCACTTTTCGCAAGGATTCCGCATTCAGGATTTGGGCGTGGGCTGAAAAGCTGAAGCTGGTGAGGAGAAGGGCTATTAAATATTTCATCACAATTTAAAGATCTATCGGCAATTTTGGAAATCAAATTTACTGCCCGCCCCAGTTAACAATTTCTTCTTCAGACCAAAGTTTTGGGAAAAATTTGCGCTGTTGATATTTTGGATGTAGATATTTTTTCCATTCCGAACCTCCGGTTGCGGTTTTGTTTTCCCCTTTGCTGTCCAGAAAATGCTGGGCGGTGTCCAGATGTACCAAGGGCCAGGCCACGTTATAAAAATGGTCAAATTGTTTTAATTTTTCCTTTAATTCTTCGGAAGGATTCTCCATTTGGGCAATGCGTTCCTCCAGGGTCTTTCCCCTTAAATTTTCTGCCAGGGCTTTGAATTCGCTTTCATATTTTTCAATAAAGAGCCGAAGGGTGAGGGTCATTTTGCCCGTTTGGCGGTTAAGCCCTGCGTCCTTCCAGTAAATGTGGTTGAAATAATCATCTGCCGTAGGGTTTGGGGGAAGTCGTTGTATTCCGGCATAATTGATTAGGTTTTCAAGGCGGGTGCTGTAAAGTTCCAAAATCCTGAACTGCGCACTCTGAAATCCGCTCGCGGGGGTCAAGGTGGAGCGGAAAATGTTGTAATCTTCATAACTCATTCCCTCCTTCATAATATCAAAAGAGGTGATGAGCATACGGGTGTATCTCTTTAAACGGTCCAGTTTGGTCATCCATATTTCTTCGGGAAGATTTTCGCCCTCTGAAAGTTGTTTAATTTCGTGGATCATCATTTTAAGGGTGAGCTCCGTAACTTGATGGTACATTACGAATATTTCCTCATCCTTAAAATCTGTCCGTGTTTTCTGAAGGGAGAGCAGGGTGTCCACTTGTATGTAATCCCAATAGGTAATGGGTTTTGCCTGAAGCAGCCCTTTGAAATAGGTTTCCGGATTTTCTCCCACGGATCTATATTTTTCTTCGAGTGCATTTATTATATCGTTGTCTGCCATGGCTGTAACTTTTTTAATGGATTGTGATTCTGTGAAAAATTCTAAATTGAATTTAAAAATAAGGGATATTTTCTATTATTTGAAATATTCCAAGATGGTTTAAAAGAAAAAGCCTTGTTGCAAAATTAGTGCTACAAGGCTTTTTTATTTTATTGTGGAATATTTTTAATAGAAGTTTGCCCTGTTGTCCTCAATGTCGGCTTTTTTCTTCAGGGCGTTGTACACTTGGTTCTGTACCGCCGGTGCCGCTTGGGCGTTCATCTGGGCAGCAAAATTTACGTATGACTCTAATTTTGGAGCTGGATTAAAAGCCGTTACTTTCACTTTGTAAACACCATTTCTTCCGGCAATCAACGGGGTGGTTTCTCCGGGTTTTGTTCCAAATGCCATTCCCACTACCTTAGGTTCATTTGTGGCGCCGATCATTGGTGTGGCCATGGTAATTCCGGTCGAAGTCTGCACCACTACGGTTTGGCTTGCCGCAATTTCATCCAGCGTAGTGCCTTTTATAGAACTCTTGATTTTTTCGGCCTTTTTTTCGTTGCGCAATATTGGGGTCACCGTTGCAGAGGCCTGTTGTACGGTCATCAGTCCTTTTGGGTTTTTGCTGGTAAGCTGTGCAATAACGTATCCATCGGGGATACTGAAACGTTTCGTATCGCCTATTTTTGTGTCTTTGTTGAATGCCCAATTTACTATTGGTCTATTTTCGCCAATTCCGGGAAGGTTTGAATCTAAATTGCCCAATTTATTTACGGGTTTTACCTCAAGATTTTGGGCCTTTGCCAATTCTGAAAAGTCACCACTATTTACGGCTACTTCAAATTTTGAGGCATCGGAAAATACTTGGTTTGTTGTTTTGTCTGATGGTTCAACAATTTTAACAACGGTGGCGAGTTTCACGGCTGGCTTTGCTGCAGATTGTTTGCCAACTTCCACTACGTGGAAACCGAAATCAGTTTCAACGAGGCCGAGCGTGCCGGTTGGGTTGTTAAAGATGAACGTATCAAATGGCGGAACCATTCTGCCTGGGGTAGAATTTCCTAAATCGCCTCCGTTATCTTTAGAGCCGTCATCGGAAAATTGTGTGGCAAGTTCGGCAAATTTTGATTTGTCTTTTTTCAGAACCGACAAAATACTATCTGCTACTTTTTGAGCCTCTTCTTTGGTTCGTGTTATATTTTCTGGTGCGCGCAGGGTGCCGGCATATCTTATGAGAATATGTTTTGATTCCGCTGAATCTGGCATTTTCTTGGTGTCGATTATTTTGGAAAGATATAATGCATTATCAACTTTATAGGGGCCGTAAATATCGTCCTTGTTCAGCGTGATCAGGGTGTCTGCAACTGCAGGTGGCAGGTCATTTTTGAACATCCATTGGTCAAAAAATGGTACGTCTGAATTTTCGTTTACGTATTCTTCAACATTTTTTGTGTTTCTAAAACCTGCGATGGTATCATTGCCTTTGGTGTCCTGATTGTATTCAAGTGTGTCATTAAGCAGCGCGACGATGGATGTTTTTGCTTCTACAGCATCTGCTTCAGAGGGCGCTTCCGCAAAAAACACATATTGGATATCGGCTTGGGCCTCTACTTGAAAATCGTTTGGATGTGCGGCGACGTATTTTTTAATTTCTTCGTCTGTAACTTTTACCTCTTCATCGGCAATTGTAGTGTAGGGGACCAGGATATATTGAAAGTTCAGGTTGTCGTTTTGAAAGTGATATTCCTGTTCGCCTTCGGCAATTGTGGAGCGCAGGCCGCCTTTGATCATATTGTAATACGTGGTTTGGAGTACGCCTTTTGCAATATCATCTTCAAACTGTAGCCATTGGTTGTACATTTCTTGCGACGATGCCTTGATGCTCGCAATGTATTCCTGAACCTTGCCGTCATCAACTTGTCCGGCCTCGTTTAGAAAGGTGGCATTGTTTGCCAATTGTGTTTTTAGCGCGTTGTCAATTTGTGCCTTCTCCACTGTAAGCCCTACTTTTTCGATTTGCTCGCTCATAATTACATTGCGAAGTTCACGGTCCCAGACCATATTCATGGCTTGGGTTGTGTTTGCGGATGGCCCCATGTTTCGTTGTGTGACCTCCACTTGTTCCATAAAACTTTGTCTGGAAATTTCTTCGCCGTTAACCACGGCAATGGTATCCTGTCCTTTTGGACCGCCGCCCCGGGTGAGCACGTCGCTTAAAATAAAGGCAAAAAGCGCCAATGCAATAATAAGGATAAGGAATATCCCTCTTTTTCTAATACTGTTTAAGATTGCCATTTGAAGTTCAAATTTATCTCCCTTTATTTCCGAGTTTGTCAGATAAAAAGGTTTTTGGTTGTGAGTTCCTCTATGCCTTAATGTAAATCAAGGTTTTGGAGGGTTTTATTTTTTGATTAATCAGGTGGCGAAAATACCATTTTCCATGCATTAATAAAAAAGTAAATTGAAAAAATTCTGGAAATGTTCAAATTCTAATCCTCTCGCTGGATTTTTAATTCCACCAGTTCAATTTTTGTGTTTGAGACCTCCAGGATGGTGAAGATAAAATTGTCTATTTCAACGGTCTCGCCTTTTTCTGGAATTTCTTCGGTGTGGTTTACGATAAGGCCGCCCAGGGTTTCATAGTTTTCGCTTTCCTCGAGATCCAATTTATAGTTTTCATTGAGATAATCTACTTCCAACCGGGCAGAGAATTTATAATGGTCTTCGGCAATTTCCTCTTCATAAAGGGCGTTGCTATCGTGCTCGTCCTGAATTTCCCCGAAAAGTTCCTCGATGATGTCCTCAACCGTTATGATGCCGCTGGTGCCGCCATATTCATCAATGACCACGGCCAGGCTTTTTCGTTTTTTGCTGAGTATTCCCAACACGTCCTTGACCAGCATGGTTTCTGGCACGAACACCACGGGCATCAATACCGATTTAAGGTCCGCCGGTTTTTTGAAAAGTTCGAATGAGTGTATGTAGCCCAGGATGTCGTCAATGTTTTCGTTGTAAACCAATATTTTTGAAAGTCCCGTTTCGGTAAAAATCTTGGCCAGTTCTTTGGGGGTAGTGTCAATATCCACGGCCACAATCTCTGTTCGCGGTATCATGGCTTCGCGCGATTTTACTTCGGAGAAATCCAGGGCGTTTTGGAAAATCTGTATTTCCGAATCAATTTCTTCCTTGGTTTCAACAATTTCCATTTGCTCCGAAATATAGTTGCCCAGTTCCAATTTGCTGAAGGTGAACTGCACCGTGTCGCCTCCAGATTTGAAGATGAGCTTCAAAACTAAATCTGAAATCCATATAATAAATTCAGAAATAAGGGAAAAGAGCACATAGAAAAAATAGGCGGGCACGGCGAAGATCTTCACCAAGCTATTTGCATAAATCTGGAAGAACACTTTTGGCAAAAATTCGGCGGTCAGTAAAATGACCAATGTTGAGATAACCGTCTGCACCAACAGCCCCGCGAACCCCGTCAACGGGATATACTCCATCAAAAGGTCGCCCATGAAAAAGCCGTATATAACTACGGCAATGTTGTTGCCCACCAGCAGGGTGGCTATAAACTTGGAAGGTCGTTTGGTTATTTTTTTAAGTATTCCGGCCAAGAAGTTATTTTGCTTCTTTTCAATCTCAATGTGGATTTTATTTGAAGAAACATAGGCAATCTCCATGCCCGAGAAAAAGGCGGAGAGAATGAGCATGGCCACTATTATAATGATGCTGTAATCCAATTTATGGGTTATTGGGCTTTAAGCTTTAGGCTTTAAACTTTGTGCTTTAAGCTTCCTTAGTTATTTTTATTGCGTTGCTCCATTTTCTTCCTAAAATTTCTTTTAAAGAAGAACATAAAGATAGCGACCACCACAAATATAAGGAACAGATACGCCCTATTGCGGTCCACATTCCAGTTTACTATCGCTTCGTATGCGAAAAATATTGCTACAATTAAATATGCATATTCAAAAAAACGATAAACTTTATTTGCCATCTTCTATTTTGGTTTTATCAACGAGCTGTACTCCTTGGTTTTTTCTGGATAGAAAGGTAGTAAAATCTTCACTACTGTCAAATCCTACGGCACCATCATTATAGGAGCCGTCCTTAAATTTTATTTGATAGGGCTTATCGGTAAAGACCCATTTGTTTTTTTGGTCCCAATATAGCTGTTTGGATTTTAATATCACGCTATCGGCCGTTACAACTACCACGTTTTGGCGAAGGTCCACCAGGCCGGTCTTGTCAAACTGTATGGCGTAATCTGCCGTGACCGTATTTTTTTTCCCGGCTTCGTCCCAAAAATGTACCTCAATCCCGTTTGGGAATTCCTTAAAGGGAAATTCCAGGTTGGAATAGTCCAGTAATTTATCGGCCAGCAAATTGGTCACCAATTTTCCCGAATCGGTATATTTAAAGTTGATGTGCCTTCCTTCGGCGATTGGGGCTCCATCGGAGAGGCTCAGTCTTTTTACGTTTTGATAATTGCTTTCACATGAAAAAAGCGTGAAGGCCAATAGCAAGACCTTCACGCTTATATGCATATTTTTGGGGGTGTACATCCTTATAAGTTAGGTACTCTAACGCTTCCGCCCACCCAACATTTAAAGGTAACGGTTTTTCCGGCCATACCTTCTGAAAAAATATCGCTGGCTTGTGGCGCACGCTGTCTGTAGCTGCTGGCTGCCGCTCTTGCATTTCCGGCAATGGTGCCGTCAACGCGGGCGGCCTTGTCCATCATGTCTGCGGCCAACCAGTTCATGGCTCTTTTTTCAAAAACGGTATTTCCGCAGTCGTTTGCACTATCCGCATACATTGTGCCAATTTTATAATAAGCGATCCCTGCGGAAGGTTTGGCCTCGAGCATTCTGTTATAATAGGTCCGTGCTGTTGAGAAGCTGCCTTTTTTTCTATAGTTTTCGGCAATGCTATAATAAATACGGGCTTTTTTTGAATTGTCATTTTCCAATTCGGCAGCTTGGTTGAAATATTCCAAAGCTTGAGAGGATTTACCTAAGGCTTCAGCTTGTTTTCCCAAAAGGTAGGCCGAAGTGGAACTGGGCTCCAGTTCGTGTAGGCGTACTGCCAGTTTGTTTGACAGAGAGCTTTCACAGTCTTTGGCATCCAATCTGTTGCTGGCGTTTTTCAACCAGTTGATGTCGTTCTTTTTTGATTCGTAATCCTTTTCATAAAGCGGGATTAGGTTTGGACAGTCTGCCAGTTGGCCCAGCTTTCCGTTTACGCTGCTTTCAACGGTGGCGTAAACGCCCAAGTTGTTTTCATATACCTCTTTGGCGCGTTGTTCCTTATCGCCCAGGGTGGTGCCGGCTTCTTCTTTGTCCAATAGGGGGGTGAGTTTTGAAGCAAGACTGTTCTTTTCAGAATCTATTTTGTTGATAACAATGTCATATAGGTCAAAAATTTCCTGAATATCCTTTTGGCCATCATTAAAAAGATCTACCGCCAAAGAGAAATAGGCATAAAGGCTTTTACCGCTGGTGAAGTTCTCCGGGTCTTTTTTAAAGGCTTGGTCAAAGGCCTTGAATTGCTCTGCCTTTGTGCCCACGGCATTGTCAAATTTAATTTGGGCAATGCTGGAAAGCACGTCACCTTCCTTGGTCTGTTCGGGGAAATGTTGAAGCCTTAGTTGATATGCTTCAATTAAATTCTTTATTTTGGTTTTGTCGCCTTTTTCGTCCACGAAATACTCAAACATCTTTATTCCATATTGGTAAATGGCGAGGTTCAAGTTTGGGCAGTCCTTTATAAGATTTTCATAATGGGGCAGGGCAGCCTCGTAGTTTTTTATTTTTGCCTGCTCTGTAAAATAGGACATCAAAATCGTGCAATCATCGGGCGCTTGCGCAATGGATTTTGCAGAAAATGACAGCAGAGCAATGGTAATTAGTAAAATGAATTTTGTTTTCATGGTATTGCTATTTGTAATATTAATCATATAATCTTTTTTCGAACCAACGGTCATTCAATGAGAAACTAATATAGGTGTTGAAAAAGTTTTCTTTTATAAGGCCGTAATCTGTGGTGCCGCTTGTTCCCAACTCAAACCCTATGTTCATATTTGAAAATAGGCGCCCTATGGGTAGCCCAACTCCAAAAGATATGCCAAACTCATTTATTGCATGGCCGTCAAAACTTAAACCGGTTTGTTCAAACCTTCCGCCGGCGCGGTAAACTACTCTTTTATAGTATTCCCCGAAGGAATTGTAATTGGGAATATAAAAACCGCCAACAAATACTTTGGAGGCATTTTTATAGGTAACGTTTTCGGTTGTAATTGCCCGGTTTAAAAAATTGCTGGTTTTTTCGTTTGCATATTCCACGCCAATTCCCCAGAATTTTGGCTTGCTTAACCCAACCCCGATTGAAACCTGAGCGGGATAGTTGAATTCTGTATCTGGAACGGAAATTTCCCGGGTGTCAACATCATAAATCCCCGACGGAAGGATGGATACGCTTCCAATTGTTCTTAGATTTTCTGAAGATATGGGCGTTCCCGGCGTAAAGGTGACGGATCCGGAAAGCTCGAGATTTTCTGTGATATTCCTTTTGTACATTGCCCCAATATTAAAGGCAAAACCGGAAAGGTTAGAGCGGTCCACTGAGCGGGTGCCGTATTGTAGTTCCGATTTTTGGGTTACGGAGGTGCTTTCTATTTTTCCAAAATGATAACTGGCCTCCACTCCCAAGCTAAGCTCAGGCGTTACCTGATAGCCCAGAGAAAGGTACGCTTTGTTTAGTCCTCCGCTGCCGTAATATTGGGTAATTCCTTCGGGAACTTCGGAATAAAAATCGTATCCCACTGAGGTATAGGGCATCGCTCCAAAGCCCATTCCAAATTTACCCATCGGTATGCCCATCGCTAAGTAGTCAAGTGTGGAAGTTGAAGTATTCTGGCTTTCGGTAGCATTTTTCTGTGTAAAAATCTGATGGCTGCCACCCACTGAAAAATTTATCAATCGAAGCCCGGAGTAACTTGCGGGGTTTTGGAGGTTTAAATGAATACTGTCCGAAAAAACGCCCAATCCGCCCATAGACCTACTTTCTGCAGTGCCGCGGAATTTTAAAGACCCAATACCATAAAAAGAATAAGGTGAACTGGTACCTTCCTGCGCAAGGGCAATACTGGTTATTAATAAAAATAAACCAATTACAATTTTTCTAAACATCAAAGTTTGTTATATTCTAAAATGTGGTTCAATCCCTCCAATAAAAAATTTGAGTTGGCAAAGATGTCATTTTTTAAACTATCTCGCAAAAAATGTGCATCTCCTCCTGTTAAAATAACTGTTAAATTGTCGTAAACGTTTTTATATTCATTGATATGGCCATCAATTTCATACAAAACCCCGTTCACCACCCCAGTGTGAATGGCTGCGGCTGTATTCTTTCCCAAATAGCTGGACGGCTGGGCTGCAGCAAGTAACGGCAATTTGTGGGTGTAGGTATGCAAAGCCTTATAACGAAGCGAAACCCCCGGCGAAATTGCCCCGCCCAAATACTCGTTTTCCGAATTTAAAAAATCATAGGTAATGCAGGTGCCGGCGTCAACTATCAAAACATTTTTATTTTCATATTTTTGAGATGCAGCGCTCACCAAGGCAATCCTGTCTATTCCCAAAGTCTCAGGGCTTTCATATTTGTTTTTAAAAGGAATCGGGGTCAAATGATCCAAAACCAAAACCTCAAAATTTTGGGAAAGAAACCCCATCTGCTCCTCGGAAAGATCTGAAACCTTTGAAATGATGCAGTGTTCTGGGCGTGGGCGTGACTCTAAAATTGAGGCCATCATCCCCAAGAAATCACTTTTGCTGCCCGAATTTTTAAAGCTGAGCTTTCCAGCGTTGAACAGGCCAAACTTTACCCGTGTATTCCCAACATCTATTACAAGGTTCATTTTTTTATTTCAGGTGTTAAAAATACAACTTGCTTATGCAACTCGCACACAAAGCGGTAGTAAATTGGAATTTATTTTGGGGGTTATTTTTTTAATTAATGTTTTGCAAAAACGAAAATAGCTTTATATTTGCCCTCTCAATAATGGTGCCTTAGCTCAGTTGGTAGAGCAACGGACTGAAAATCCGTGTG
>JBEBRF010000019.1:0-30320 GCA_040394975.1 Aequorivita soesokkakensis | reverse complement strand
ATGGAAAATAAATATACAGTTCCTCCCAAAACCCGCATCGGCCACGTGCATCTAAAAGTAGCCGACCTTCAACGGGCCCTTGCTTTTTATCGGGACTTATTGGGATTTGAAATTACCACGCTATACGGAAATCAGGCTGCATTTCTATCTGCCGGCGGATACCACCACCACATAGGCCTAAACACTTGGCACAGTAAAGATGCACCGCCCGCGCCCAAAGATAGCGTTGGTTTATATCACACCGCCATAGTATATCCACACAGAAAGGACCTTGCAATTATCTTGGACCGGCTTCGCAGGGCCTATTATCCGTTAACGGGCGCAAGCGACCACGGCGTTTCAGAAGCAATATATCTTGATGACCCCGATGGCAATGGCGTGGAATTGTATTGGGACAGACCCAAAGAACAATGGCAATATAATGATGACGGAACGATTGTAATGTACACCAAACCTTTAGACCTTAAATCATTGCTCAATGAAATAGAAGCATAAAGGTGAAGGGAAAAAAGACCACCCCGATCCCACCCCCATTTAAAACGATTCTCGAAGGATTTATTTTTTGAACGCATTACAATATTCCTATGACTGAAGAAATCAAATCATACAACCAGCAACAAACAGAAACCGACAAAGCAATTTGCGACCTCCTGGCTATCACCATTTTCAGTGAATTGACCGAGGCAGATTCAAAAATCTGGCACGCCCACCCCGTCTGGTTTTTAGACAATAACCCAACCGTAGGTTACAGCAAACAAAAAAAAGGGATAAGGCTTATGTTTTGGAGCGGAGCTGACTTTGAGGAAGAGCACTTAAATGTTAAAGGTGGGAAATTTAAGGATGCCTCCATTTTTTACAAGAATGAAGCAGAAATAAACCCAGCTCTCCTGAAACGCTGGCTGCAAAAGTCAAGAAAAATCCAGTGGGATTATAAAAACGTAATAAAAAGAAAAGGAAAATTGGAAAGACTTAAATAGTCATTTGCAGAATACATAAGATTGAACTAATTTTAAAATCAAAATTGAAGAAAATATGAACTATTTAAAGAAAGTAAAAACCCTTGTAGCATTGGCAGCTTTTATTTTGCCATTTACATTGACTGCACAGGACAGCCTTATTAAAAGCTCCGAAATACCCGCCGCCATTCAGAATTATGTGAAAACCCACTTCCCGGTACAAACAATAACCAAGGCGGAAATTGACAGGGATGGTACAAAAAATGAATATGAAATCCAACTTAATCAATACACCGAATTGGAATTCGATCATAACTATAAAATCAAAAAAATTGAAGGAAAATCTGCCCTGCCCAAAAGTGTGGTTCCCGCTTCAATCAATGATTACATAGTGGCGCATTATCCCAAAAATGCAATTATTGGCTGGGAAGCAGAACGAAAAGACCAAGAGGTAAAACTGGATAATGGCGTTGAATTGAAATTCAACAAAAATGGCGAGTTTATACGGGTTGACAATTAATTGAATGCAGTTGTTCACTCAATAAATGCAGGGGCACAAATTTTGTTTATCTTAGCTTTTTTTAAACAAATGTTATGTCAAAAATAATATGCACCCTGCTTTTTTCGCTACTTTCCATCTTCCCCATCCTTGCCCAAATAGTTGAAAAAGTAGAGCCACATTACATCAGCACAATACAGTTCCGCGGCGCTACAGATTTCAGCCAGCTTCCAATCATTAATTTGGGAAGCCAATTAACCTTGTCTTTTGACGCCCTAAATGGCGATGAAGAAGATTATTATTACACCATTACCCATTATAATTTTGACTGGACTCCCACCGACCTTTCAAAAAGCGAATACCTTGACGGGTTTGATGACGTGCGTATCAATACCTACCAAAATTCTTTGAACACGCTTCAAATATTTTCACATTATGAACTAAACATTCCCAATCGCGACACACGGGGCATTAAGAAAAGTGGCAATTATCTGTTGAGTATTTTGGACAGTGACGGCGAATTGGTTTTCACCCGAAAGTTTCTCGTGATGGAAAATATTGCAAAAGTGGGAGTGGAAATTAAACGCGCCCGCAACCTGAAAGTCATCAATGAAAAACAGGTGGTACAGTTCAGCATTCACTCTCCCGACCTTCTTTTGATCAACCCAAAACAAACCGTAAAAACCCTGGTGCTACAAAACAGCAACCTAAATTCCGCAATTACAGATTTGGTGCCGCAATATACCATGGGCAATGAATTGATTTATAAATATGATACCGAAGCCTATTTTGGTGGGGGCAATGAATTTTTGGCCTTTGACAACAAAGACGAGCGTTCGGCCACCAATGGGGTGCGGTCCGTTGGCCTGACTGATGTCTATGAAAATTATTTATATACAGATATTCCGCGCTATAACAGGGTTTATACTTACAACCCAGACCTGAACGGAAATTTTCAGGTACGGAATGTGGACGCACGAAACCAGGATTTGGAAGCAGAATATGTTCGAATGCACTTTAACCTTCAATATTATGAAGATCTGGGCGACAGGGAAATTCACATTTATGGCAATTTCAACAATTGGACCATCGATGGAAGCACCTATATGAAATATGACCCCAGCACAGACAGTTACCGAAACAGCCGCCTTTTCAAACAAGGGTACTACAACTATAAATATGTAGTGGTGAACCGCGACGGAAGCATTGAAGACGGGGCCATAAGTGGAGATTTTTGGCAGACGGAAAACAGCTATACCGTGGTGGTCTATTTCCGGGATTTGGGCGCACGCTATGACCGCATAATTGGTATAGGCTTCGCTAATTCCACAAATATTACCAATAACTAACATATTCAAAGGGTATTGGCCTTAAATTCTGAAAAGAACAGTACTTTTTTTAGTAGGGAATGAAACGCAAAAAAGTAAAAATTTCCAACGGAAGAAAATCACTGCAATACCGCGGCACCCAATGCCTGAATTGCGCTCACCCACTGGACAAAAGCGATGTTTATTGTCCGTTCTGCTCCCAACTCAACAGCGACAAACAGCTTTCAGCAAAAGATTTTTTCTGGGAATTTATCACCAGCATTGTCGTCTTCGACTCCAAGATACGGCTCACCCTGAAACACCTTCTTTTCAAGCCCGGGGTGATAACCCGCAATTATACCCAAGGTCAGAGGATGAAATATGCCAACCCGTTCAGATTTTATTTAAGCGTATCCATCATCTATTTTTTAGTGAACGGTTTGGTTAACTCCCTTGACACAACTGTGGAAGGCTCTGATTCCACTTCATCCACTCCCCTTTTCTCCAATTCGGTGCTTTTGGATTCCATCAGCAACAATGTTTCCCAACAAACGGGCGGCGCAATATCCATTGCAGATTCCATTAGAAAATTAAGGAAACCCGCTGAATTAATTTACATTTCAGAAGATGCATTGGATTCCATGTCCTTCGGCGAAAGTTATACGAAGCGGATTCAACTGTACAATGACTTTTACGAACTATATAAAATAAAAAACGCCGAAACCGCGCTGGACAGCCTTAACCATAAAAATACATCTTTCAACAGGTGGGTATATTCAAAAAACACGACCATCGAAAAAATAAAGGAAGAGCCCGCGGCTTTTCTCAATTTTATCATAGGGAAAATCCCATTCTTTCTGTTCTTTTTCACCCCATTCTTTGCACTGTTTTTCTGGCTGATCTATTCCAAATCAAAATACACCTATATGGAACACATGATTTTCATCTTCCATATTTTCAGTTTTATTTTTCTGGCAATGTTGCTTGTGATTGTGCCCGATTTAATTCTCAAAAGTAAAATTCTGCTCACCATACTTTTCGTGTTTATTGGCCCATTCTATTTTTACAAGGCACTTCGGAATTTTTATGGACAGGGAAGATTGGTTACTTTAATAAAATTTGTATTTTTAAACGCTGTCTTCGTAATAGGACTGACCTTTGCCGCATTAATTTTCGTGGCCGCCAGCGCAGCAATCTATTGAAAAATGGTACAACAAGTTACACAGGGCATTAAAATTTCGGTAAAGACCGAATTTGACGGCACATTTTACAAAAACCGTAAAATGCAATATGCCTTTGCCTATACCATCACCATTGAAAATCAAAGTAAGGACACCGTTCAACTTAACTCCCGCAGCTGGAAAATTAAGGACTCACTGAACCATACCGAAATTGTTGAAGGTGACGGGGTGATAGGCCAAAAACCGATACTCTGGCCCGGAGAGAAGCATTCCTACACCAGTGGCTGCCTGCTTTTATCTCCTTTTGGCGCTATGAAAGGGCATTACAATATGATAAACTTTACTACTACAAAAAACTTTAAAGTTTCCATTCCCCTTTTCAATCTGAGCGCTCCATTTTCAATGAATTGAGCTTGCGCTTCACGTCTTGAAATCGGAAAACGTTGTGCTGTTTTTTTCCAAATCTTCATACCGCATCAAAATTTCACCGTTGTTTGCCGAAATTTGGGTGATGCTTTTGGTTTTTACAAAGCCTCTGTCCATTATTAAATTACTGTTCAGATCTCCCGCTCCCCCTGTTTTATGAAATTGAAGAATATCGGCGGCTGAAGGATTGGGTATATTTCCTAAAAATTCAACAAACCACTGCTCTCGTTTTTTCTTTAAATTTTCGGGATAAAGCGGTGAGGAGGACCAAATTTTGGGCGCCCATTCCGGCTTTGACAGATGCAGGTTTACCCCGTCCCACACCAATTCGAATATTTGAGCTTTGGTAATGAATTCTACAGCGATAACCGTAAAGGGCTCTATTTCTGAAAAGTCATAGTTCTCAACCCACTGTTCCAAATCGTCGCTTTTCAATAAATCCTTTAACACCAATCCCCTACTTTTTCTGTAAGTATCCAAACGCTCGTGAGCCACAAAACCACCATTCATCAAAGAAGCAATGCGCTTTTTGTGGCTTGCGCCAATCCACGTTCCGCCGGCCACCGCGTCCTTTGGATATTGCAACCGCACGCCTTCCTCAACATACACCATTGGAGGAAAGGTTTGCCGGCCGGGAGATTCATCTCGGTTGGAAGTAAGTAAAAAATCACTTTTCGATTTTGGAATAAACGTTATGGTGCACATAAAAGAATTTACAATGAATTCAACAAACCGTTTTCACAATGAAGTAAAACTAACTATTAAAGCAATTTCAATCTATAAAAAAGCTATAAAAATATTTCGAATGAATAAAACTGACTACTGCCAAAATCAAGTGGGCAGTAAAAAAATTGTACCTTTGGAATCTTCATAAACATAAAAAAAATAAAGCTATGGGAAATGGATTTTTTGAAGTGCCAATCGCAGTAAACGAGCCAGTAAAGAGCTATGCGCCAGGTTCGCCCGAACGGGAAGAGGTACTGAAAACCTACAAACAAATGTACAAGGCAAAAACTGAAGTGCCTTTGTTCATTAACGGCAAAGAAGTTAAAACAAAAGAAACCGCAACTATGTCGCCCCCTCACGATCATAAACACGTGTTGGGGACCTATTATAAGGCCACAAAAAAAAATGTTGAAGAAGCGATAGCCACTGCTTTGGAAGCAAGAAAAACCTGGGCGGTAATGCCATGGGAACAACGTGCCGGAATTTTTCTTCGCGCGGCCGAGCTTCTCGCCGGACCCTACAGAGCGCGAATAAACGCCGCAACCATGCTCGCCCAATCCAAAAATATTTACCAAGCGGAGATTGATTCGGCCTGTGAACTGATAGATTTTTTAAGATTCAATGTTCAGTATATGACCGAGATTTATGCCGAACAGCCTGAGTCCACTTCCGCAGCATGGAACCGGATTGAATACAGGCCTTTGGAAGGTTTTGTGTACGCGATAACTCCCTTCAACTTCACGGCCATTTCTGGCAATCTTCCTGCGAGTGCTGCATTAATGGGCAATGTGGTGGTATGGAAACCGAGCAATTCACAAGTCTATTCGGCTAAGGTGATTATGGATGTTTTCCGCGAAGCCGGCGTTCCTGCGGGCGTGATAAATATGGTAATGGGAGATGCCGCCATGATCTCCGATACGCTTATGGCCAGTCCCGATTTCAGCGGGGTTCACTTTACGGGGTCCACCAATGTTTTTCAGGGGATTTGGAAAAAAATAGGCGATAATATCAAAACCTATAAAACGTATCCAAGAATCGTGGGGGAAACGGGCGGCAAGGATTTTATTGTTGCCCATAAATCCTCAAACCCCAAACAGGTTGCCACCGCTATGTCGCGCGGCGCCTTCGAATATCAGGGCCAAAAGTGTAGCGCGGCCAGCCGTTGTTATATTTCAAAGAGCATCTGGGATGACGTTCGGAACAACTTGCTGGACGACCTTCGCTCCTTTAAAATGGGAACTCCCGAAGATATGGGCAATTTTATAAACGCGGTTATCAGCGAAAGTTCATTCAACAAATTGGCATCATATATTGATGCGGCCAAAAAGGACAAAGGGGTTGAAGTAATTGCGGGAGGTAATTATGATAAGAGCAAGGGCTACTTTATAGAACCTACCGTGATTGTGGTGAAGGACCCAAAATACACAACTATGTGCACGGAATTGTTCGGGCCGGTGCTTACCATTTACGTTTTTGATGACAAAAAGTGGGAAGAAACCCTTCATTTGGTGGATGAAACCAGCGAATATGCATTGACCGGTGCGGTGTTCAGCGAAGACAGATATGCGCTGGAAACAGCCGTAAGGATTCTGGAAAACGCGGCAGGAAATTTCTACATAAATGATAAGCCCACGGGAGCTGTGGTGGGCCAACAGCCTTTTGGGGGTGCCCGTGCAAGCGGTACCAATGATAAGGCCGGAAGCAAGCAAAACCTCTATAGATGGATTTCCCCAAGACTGGTCAAGGAAACATTCGTTTCACCCACGGACTATAGATATCCATTTTTAGGATAGCATTATCATAACAAAAAAAAGCCTCGACGAACAGTGTTCATCGAGGCTTTTTTTTATGTCCTTAGGAAAGATTTAATTCAAAAGAAAGCTAACATTCACAACTGTCTTTATTTCCATTTCGCCAAGGGCTATGGTCTGTTCGCCCCCACCGGCGGCAGAATCCATCATTGCCATTTTATACATTGGCCGCGGCTCGCCTGGATTACTGAATTCACTTATGGATATCGCTTTTCCAATTGTTTGGTTTAAAGCAGATGCATATTCCCTTGCCTTCATTTGTGCATGCTCCACGGCCTTCTTTCGGGCGGTGCTCCTTAAACTATCTTCTTGTGAAGAAGAAAAGTTGACTCCGTCAATCCTATTTATGCCAGTATCGATCAGACCCTTCATTACACTTTCATATTTGCTTAAATCGCGCAATTTCACAGACAGTGCTTGATTGGCAGCAAAAGTGTAGGTTTTGCTATTGTAATCATAATTCTTGCTCAGGTTCATATATTCAGTTTTTACATCCTTATCGGCAATATTCATTTTTTTCAGAAATTTAATCACTTCATTGATGGTGGCGTCGTTCTGTTCTTTCAAAGTTTTGGTGTTCTCGCCCGTATTTTCAACACGGATGTTAATTGTTACTTCGTCGGGAACCACGCGGACTATCCCTTCGCCGGTAACGTCTATTGTGTTTGGTGGTAGTGTGTTTTGGGCCATGGCTGTTGTTGTTAAAATTGCTACTAATAAAAGTGTCTGTACGGTTTTCATAGTTTCTAAGTTTTTGATGCTTTTCAGCTTTTGGCTATTGGCTATTGGCTTTTGGCTTTTGGCTTTTAGCTTTTAGCTTTTAGCTTTTAGCTTTTAAAATTATATTTTATCAAATTTATGCAGAACGAACAAAAGAATTAACGGAACGGCAAGTAAAATAACGATCCATAAACTGGTCTCGAACAAAACTGGCGCGAACAAAAGTGTCAATACATATCCTCCAATCGCCCCGCCAATATGGGCATCGTGGCCAATATTTCCCAATCTTTTTTTCATTCCGTAAATAGAATACAACAAATATGCCATTCCAAAAAGCCAAGCCGGAATGGCGATGGGAATAAAGAAAAGATACAGCCCCATATCGGGATAAAACAAAATGGCGGAATATAAAATTCCCATCACCGCGCCACTCGCCCCCACTGCGCTATAATGGTATTCATCTTTATGAAAATAAAAGGACAACAAGTTACCGACCAGTAAACTCGCCACATAGATTATCACAAAATAGGTTACACCAACATTCAAAATAACAATGTTTGCAAAAAAATAGAGCGTAAGCATATTGAACAGCAAATGCGCAAAATCTACATGAAGAAATGCAGAACTGAACATTCGTACCTGTTCGCCGCGGCGGATCCCGGCAATGTTGAATTTATATTTTTCAAAAAAAGAAAAATCGTTGAAGCCTTTCATTGAAATGATTACGTTGGCGGCGATGATTATGATTGTGGCTATGTGAAGATTTTGCATTTGAAAATGGGAAATTTGAAGTTAGAAATACGAAATTATAAAATGCGAAATAAGAAATGGGAAATACGAAATTAAAAAAATAAGAAATTTGAAATGGAAATGAAAATTTGATGTTATAGATTTTGGTTTTTTCTTGCTGTTTTTATAGAGGCAACAACAATAGCCACAATTTCATTGGCTTCTTTGTTTAATCTTTGCAAAGTTTCTTGATTGTCTTTTAAAATGGAACGGAACATTTTTAACCAAAATGCACTTTCATCGGCTTCCTCTTCAACAATTTTCAGCTTATTTATAAAATCTCTGGACGATTTTCCCCGTAAGGCAGCCCGATAATTTGCACCCACGGAACTTGAACTTTTATTCAGTTGATGCACATAGGCGTTGTATTCGCGCGAATTGGGAATTTGAGCACAAAGATGCCAACAATCCAAAGCAAATTTTTGGGTTCTCTGTTTTAACTCGACACTCATCTTTTTTATTTCGAATTTACAACTTTAATATAAATAGTTTCATTTTGACTTTCCAACTTCAAATTTCGCATTTCGTATTTCGTATTTCGTATTTCAAACTTCGTATTTCAAACTTCCCATTTCGTATTTAATACTTCTTATTTCAAAAAACAGTAGTTTTGCGCTAACTATTCCTATGCAAAGATTGCTTTATATACTGGCATATCCAATTCTTTGGCTGCTTTCCATATTGCCGATGCGCGTTTTGTACGTCAAATCTACCGCGCTCTATTTTTTGGTTTATTATATTATTGGTTACCGTAAAAAAGTGGTAAAAGACAATCTGGCGCTGGCTTTTCCCGAAAAACCGAAACAAGAAAGAGACCGCATCGCAAAACAATTCTTCAAACATTTATGCGATGTTATTTTTGAAACCATAAAGGCGTTTACCATTTCTGAAAAGGAAATCCGCAAACGCTTTGTGGTTACCAACATTGAAATTCTTGAGCCGTATTACCAAAATGACAAAAGTATTCTTTTGATGGCCGGCCATTACGGTAATTGGGAATGGAGCGGGATTTTAAATAAACTGATGCAGCACCAAGCGCACGCCGTTTACAAACCTTTGGACAGCAAACAGTTTGACGCTTTGGTAAAAAAAACCCGGGAACATTTCGGAGGAATCATCGTAAGCAATAAAAAGATTGTACCGGTCCTATTCCGAAAATGGAAAAAGGGAATCAAAACACTGACCTATATTCTTTCCGACCAAACCCCAAAAAAAGGCGGATTCAAGCACCGCGATACTTTTATGGGAATTGACGTGCCAATGTTCACCGGAACCGAGGAACTGGCCAAAATGCTGGATTTCTCCGTGCTTTATTTAAAGGTTGAAAAAGCAAAGCGCGGGTATTACACCGCCACTTTTGTTCCCTTGGTTGATAATCCAAAGGAATATCCCGATTTCCAGATAACCCGAATGTTTTTTGATGCCTTGGAAGCACAGATTCGCGAGAAACCGGAGTATTATTTATGGTCGCACAAGCGGTGGAAGCTCCGGAAGGTTTAATAATATTGGAGATAAGCAGGCATTAATAAAGAGTAAAATTTATCTTTTCCGAATAACAACTACGAATGTTATTACATAAGACATTATCGGTTATTTAGAGAAAATAAGAATGCTTAAACATTTAAATTCTATATCCTCAGTAATATTTTTAACATTGACGATAATTCTCATTTGGTTAGAAATTATTGCTTCCAAAATGGCTTTTGAGAATTTTGGGGAAGTAACATCCGGAATCTAAACAATTTTGATTTTAGTAAATATTCTTCCGATTTTACTTTTCCTCTTTAATTTTAAAAAGTCTGCATTATTAATTTTAATATTAATCGGAGTAATTATCGTGCCTGAAAATCTAATATTAAATACCAGGTTACTAAAACTTAAAGAAGAATGTTCAAATATTATTCTTTTTGCCTATCAAAATAAAATCAATAATGGTTCCTTTCCAAAAAATTTAAAAGAATACCAATTTAAATACCCGGAATTAAAAGAACATATTGAATATACCGCAAAATTTACAAATCATAGCGAAGACAAAGAATATATAAAAGATCATTTTGGTTTAGAATACCACGTTGGAACCAAAAATACATCACATATTTTAATGAAGTCTGATTATTTTGATAATAGCCAATATATACAATGGTATTATTATCCAGACTGAAAAACCCTATTCACCAAAACATCCGCTTCTCCTGACTTTTAGCTTCAGTATAATTTGATTTTTCAAGGTGCACCCCATAGAAACCGGGAAATTCAATTTTTGTACATATATTTGTACTTTATAAAATACAATAGTATGCAAATAACAACTGTTTCTGATTTTAGAAAAAACATTAAAACTTACTTGGACCGAGTTGCAAAAAACTTTGAAACCCTGATTATAAATCGTGGGAAAGATTCGGGAATTGTGGTAATGTCTCTGCAGGAATACAATTCATTAATGGCCACTAATCACGAATTGTCTTCTCGAAAAAATGAATTGAGATTGGATTCTGCAATCGATAAACTAAAAAATGGAAAGACCTTTAGCCAAGACTTAATCGAAAATTAAATGAAATATATATTCGTTGACGAGTCTTGGGAGGATTATTTATATTGGCAAAAAACAGACAAGAAAAAACTGAAGAAAATAAACGAACTGCTGAAAGACATAGCACGAAATCCTTTTGAGGGAATTGGAAAACCCGAGGCTTTAAAACATAAATACGCCGGGTTTTGGTCAAGGCGAATTGATAGCGAACATAGACTTATTTACCAATTTAGGGAAGGAGAAATATTAATCGCGAAGTGCAGATTTCATTATGATTGAAAAAGAGATATTCCGAAGAATTTAAGAATATAATTCACCACTACAGCCCAGCAATCCCCCCAATTTCCCCAATAATCTTAGCCGCCAAAGCATCCGCCTCTTCCTAACACAACAAATAAAAGTTAGATTTGAAATTTTTACCAATTTTTGGTAAATTTGATAAATTTAAAAAAATGAAAAATACATCTGTATCACTCGGGAATTATTTTGATGAATTTGTTAGCAACCAAGTATCTGCCGGTCGTTATAAAAATGTAAGCGAAGTAATTAGAGCTGGACTTCGGCTTTTGGAAAATGAAGAAAGCAAGGTAATTGCCTTAAAAAATGCAATTCAAGAAGGACTGAATAGCCCAAGGGTTGAAAACTTTGACTTTGATGAAAATCTTGAAAAAATAAAAGCAGAAAAAAGAAAGAATGGCTAAAGTTATATTGCGACAAAGAGCCATTAATGACTTGAATGAAATTTGGGACTATACCTTTGAAAAATGGTCGGAAAAGCAAGCTGAGAAATATTATGCGGCAATCAAATTTGCTTGTAAAGAAATTGGGGAAAATCCCGACATTGGAAAAGAATACTCTGGAATAAATAAAAAATTACTCGGCTTAAAAACTGCAAAGCACATAATATTTTATCATTTGATTACAGAAAATGAAATTGAGGTTATCAGAATATTACACGAAAGAATGGATTTGAAAAACAGATTGACCGAATAAAAAATTATACAATCGGGGCAAAAAAATGAATTCTTTAATGTTCGTTCTTAAATCTACAACCCCGCAATCACTTCAATCTCTCCAATAACCTGAGCCGCCAAAGCATCCGCCTCTTCCTGACTTTTCGCTTCGGTATAAATCCTGATAATAGGTTCTGTATTTGATTTTCTGAGGTGCACCCAGTTTTCGGCAAAGTCTATTTTCACACCGTCAATCGTGTTTATTTCCTCGGAAGCGTATTTTGCTTCCATCGCTTTTAGAATTGCATCAACATCCAATTGCGGGGTTAATTCAATCTTCTTTTTACTCATAAAATACGCAGTGTATTTTTTCCGAAGTTCGCTGACGGCAATTTTTTCTTCGGCCAAAAAACTTAAAAACAAAGCAATCCCAACCAAACTATCGCGACCGTAATGCAACTCCGGGTAAATAATCCCGCCGTTTCCTTCGCCGCCAATTACTGCGTTGGTTTCCTTCATTTTTTCAACTACGTTCACTTCGCCCACGGCACTTGCGGTATAAGTTCCGCCGTGTTTTTCGGTGACATCACGCAACGCACGGGACGATGACATATTTGAAACTGTATTTCCGGGAGTGTTTTGCAAAACATAATCGGCAACCGCAACCAGAGTATATTCCTCGCCGAACATTTCGCCATTTTCGTCAACAAATGCAAGTCGGTCCACGTCGGGATCTACTACAATTCCAAAGTCAGCGTGGTTTTTTACCACACTTTCCATCAAATCGCCCAAATGTTCTTTTAAAGGTTCGGGATTGTGCGGAAATTGTCCGTTCGGCGTGCAATGCAATTTTATCGGTTCCACGCCCAAAGCTTCCAAAAGTAACGGCACTGCAATTCCTCCCGTAGAATTCACCGCATCGACAACCACTTTGAAATTGCAGCGTTTTATGGCTTCGGTCTTCACCAATGGCAAATTCAATATTTCGTCAATATGCAAATCGATATAGGCATCATTTTTATGGATTTCGCCCAAATTATCCACTTCGGCAAATTCAATAGTTCCGTTTTCGGCAATGTCGAGAATTTGCTGTCCGGCTTCGGCATTTAAAAATTCGCCTTTATTGTTCAGTAATTTTAGGGCATTCCACTGTTTTGGGTTGTGGCTTGCTGTCAATATTATTCCGCCGTCGGCGTGTTCCAAGGCAACCGCAACTTCAACCGTTGGGGTGGTTGACAGGTTTAAATCAATCACCGTAATTCCCATTCCCACCAATGTATTCATCACTAATTGCTGTATCATTTCGCCAGAAATCCGTGCGTCGCGGCCCACGACAACTTTATAATTTTCTTTGTTCCGCTGCTGTTTCACCCAACTGCCGTAAGCCGCAGCATATTTTACGGCATCAATTGGTGTTAAATTTTCTCCCTGTGTTCCGCCAATGGTTCCGCGGATTCCGGAAATGGATTTTATTAAAGTCATTTTTTTGTGTTTAACTGTTTAATTGTGTAATTGTTTAAGCGTAGTTCAAATTTGAAAGGTTATTTTCTGAATTTGTTTTTCAATTTTAAAAAGTATAGTTCAAAATATATATAAGAAAAGTGCGCAATCAAAAGCGTGCCCGCGAAGGTAAGCAGGTGCAATAGAATTATTGTGAAAGTTTCATTAAGGTTTTGGAGCATTTCCAGTTTCAGTAACAAAAATACAACGGCATTCAATACAATGGCGTGAAACATATAGATTCCGTAGGAAATGCTGCCGAAGTGATTTAAAATTTTACTCCTTACTTCCACCCCACGATTGTTGAATGCGAGCGAATGGATGAAAAACGCAAACAGCAAACAAGTGAAAGCTGCCCGAAACCAAAGCGGTTCAAATAGAAATAAATCCGTTGTAAAATAAAGCAAGGTCGCAGCGCAAATAATTAATGGGAAAACTGCTGAACTCTTTAAAAATTCCAACTTTTTCCGTTCTTCGAGAATTGCAATTACCCCGCCGGAAAAAAGGTAGAAAAACACAAAGGTATATTGCCGAAGCACTTCAAAAACATCGCACCAATAAAGGATGAAATAACCAATAAGCAAAATGCTTAAAACCCGAAGAATCCATTTCACATTAATGAAAAATAACAGTGGCGCAATCACCAAATAAAACTGTTCCTCAATCCCGATGGACCACAGAATTTCAAGTATGCCTCCGGGTTCGTAGATTTTTGCGAAAACATTCGGAAGGAAGAAAATGTTGTAAAACAATGCTTCTTTCCACGTATAATTAATTTCAAAAGGAATATTGAGAAATGGCAAAAGCACGTTGTAAAAAAACAGTCCAAATCCCAAAACGAGATAATACAACGGGAAAATCCGCAGTATCCTTCGAATGTAGAAATCCTTTATGGAAAAGGAATTCCGAATTTTTGCACGATAAATAAGCCGAATAATCAAAAACCCGCTCAACACAAAAAACATATACACCGCTTCCAATCCGCGATGGAATATGGGAAGTCCATCAAAATATGGAAGACCCTGATTGGCGGAAAGTTGGGGCAAGTGGAAGAGCAACACAAAGGAAGCAAGAAAAAACCGCAGTGGGTCCAAATTGGGTAACCTGTTCAATTTTCAGTTTTTACAGCCCAAAAATACATATATTTATTGAATGAATTTTTTGGCCCACATCTATCTTTCCGGCGACGAGGAAGGCGTTATTATAGGCAATTTTATTGCGGATGGCGTCAAGGGAAAACGCTATGAAAAATTTCCGCCACAGATTGCAAAGGGCATTCTGCTGCACCGCAATATTGACAGTTTTACAGATTCGCACCCCATCGTTCACCAAAGTACGGCACGGCTCCACAAAAATTACAGCCATTACAGCGGCGTAATCGTGGATATCCTTTATGATCATTTTTTGGCGAAAAATTGGAGTAAATATTCCCGTGTTCCATTGGATGTATATGTGCAGGATTTTTATGGATTGCTTCGGAAAAACTTCACAATCCTTCCGCCGAGAATTCAAAAAATGATGCCGTATATGATTGCCGATAATTGGCTTTATAGCTACGCCACCGTTGAAGGAATAGGAAAAATCTTGGCACAAATGAACGTTCGTACAAAAAATGTTTCAAAAATGAATTTGGCAGTGGCCGAACTTGAGGAATATTACGATGAATTTGAAGCAGAGTTCACTTCCTTTTTTGCGGAATTGATACCATTCGCCCAACACAAACTTACTGAGCTATGAAAATATTAAAACTACTGCTTCTTGTTTTTTTGGTTCTTTCCTGCAAAGAAAACCCCAAGGCACAATCTGTTGTTGAAAAGGATAGTTTTAAAACTAAATCTGCAGTAATTGCAGATAGTGCAATGGTAGTTTCTGCCCGCGCCGAAGCTTCAGAAATTGGCATAAAAATTCTAAAAATGGGCGGCAATGCTTTTGATGCAATGATCGCGACCCACATGGCGCTGGCCCTAACCTATCCCAATGCGGGCAATTTGGCAGGCGGTGGCTTTATGGTTTATCGAACCCAGCATGGCGAAATTGGCTCCCTTGATTATCGTGAAAAAGCACCAAAAGCGGCCAGCAAAGATATGTTCCTTGACGCGGCGGGAAATATTGTTGAAAATAAAAGTTCCGTAGGCGCACTATCGGTTGGGGTTCCGGGCACTATTGCCGGAATTTTTGCCGTTCACGAAAAATTTGGAAGCCTCCCGATGGAGGTAATTTTAAGCCCCGTCATTGAATTGGCACAAAAAGGTTATACAATAACCGAAAATGAAGCTGAAGAATTAAAAAAACATGCCCCCCTTTTTGAAGAAACCAATGGTGGCAAAATACTTTATTCCACACCTCTAAAGGCAGCCGATACTTTAAAAAACCATGCACTGGCAAACACATTGCAACGAATTTCCAAAAACGGCCGCGCTGAATTTTATAGCGGAGAGACCGGACAAAAACTTATTTCATTTTTAAAGCAAAAAGGAGGCATTCTTACCTTGGATGACTTAGGGGCCTATGAAGCCCAATGGCGCGAGCCACTGGTTTTTAACTATAAAGATTTGAAGATCATTTCCATGGGGCCGCCCTCCAGCGGCGGAATTTGTTTGGCACAGATTCTAAAAATGGTGGAGCCCTACCCTGTTGCAAGTTATAAACACAATAGTGCTGAATATATTCAGTTGTTAGCCGAAGCACAACGCCGTGCCTATGCAGACCGGAGCTACTATTTGGGAGACCCAGACTTTATTGAAATTCCCGTAGATTCACTACTTTCAAATGCATATATTTCAAAAAGAATGGAAAGTTTTTCCTTCAACGCCGCAACTCCTTCCGCTCAAATAAAACCCGGTCAAATCATAGGGTACGAAAGCCCGGAAACAACACATTTTTCCATAGTAGATTCCTTTGGAAATGCCGTAGCGGTCACCACAACGCTCAATTCTTCCTATGGCTCATTATTGTACCTCAACGAACTCGGTTTTTTTCTGAACAATGAAATGGACGATTTCAGCTCCAAACCCGGGGCACCCAATGTTTACGGACTGGTGGGCGGACACGCAAACGCGATTGCGCCTCATAAAAGAATGTTGAGCTCGATGACTCCCACAATTGTTGAACGAAACGGAAAACTGTGGATGGTAGTGGGCACACCCGGCGGCGCTACCATTATTACCTCGGTTGCACAAACCATTTTGAATGTTTATGAATTCAAAATGAATATGCAGCAAGCCGTTGATGCACCCCGCTTTCACCATCAATGGCTGCCAGATTTTGTGCGTTTTGAATTTGAGAGGTTTCCGAAGCAATTAAAGGAAGAACTCAAACAAAAAGGCTATGCAGAAAATACGGAAGCCGACCCCGTTATTGGCAAAGTGGACGCTATCCTGATACTGCCCAATGGAAAACTTGAGGGAGGCGCCGACAGCCGAGGCGACGATACCGCTGTTGGCTATTGAATGCCTCGCCACCTGCACGCTTAATCGAAATGTTGTGCATTATATCGAAACGTGACTTTTCGGGAAGTTAAATGGGTTAGATTTGAACCAATTAAGTGGGGATTTTTAAATAATTCTGATCGTGACCTTTTGAAAAGCCATTCAATTTCTATGAATTGAACATCCTTTTCATTGCTTCACTCCGCAGAATTCACTCCCCTACGTTTGTCGTTTTGGCCCTACCGTCCATAAAAATCCACTCAGGTTTTTTACGGTCCTGGGTGATTGGCTCGTAGGGAACAGTCTATGAAAAATAATGCAACGTTTCGGAATCTGTATTCACTGCTCGCTATTGTGGTAAGCGCCGCAATCTGTATGGGGCTTATTTTTCTTCTCTACAATAAATCCGCCACGGAGCTTGCTTTTGAAACGAATTTAAAAAAGCTAACCTCCATATTTATAGGCATCAGCGGATTTCTTTCGGCAATTTTAATGGTGTTTTTGGCCGCTTCGGCAATGAACCAAAAAAATTATAAAGCCAGCATCATCCACAAAATAAACAAGACCACTCAAAAAATGCACAATTTCCGCACCATTGCGGAGCTTCTCTTCCATTCAGAAATTTGGCTGCCCGGACTAAAGAATTACATTGAAAAGGAATATGGAAACTTATCCTATTTTGAGGTGAAGGAATTCTACAAAGGGAAGTGCAAGCTTTCCATTGAGTTTCTTCAGGAAACCCATCATTTCGGGGAAACGGAAAACCTATATTTGGAACTTAAATCACTTTTAATGACAGATCCAAAGATTAAGCAAATACCTGAAACATTGGATTATCCCATGTTTTATAGCGCCCAGATTATTTCAAAATGGGTTGAACATAAAAGCGGCAACGGGTTGTGGTATGTCTTCGGGTACAAATTCGGCAATTATAAGGATTCCCTCAATCTTGAAGCCGTTTTTGAACGCCACCGGGAACGAATTTTAACCCTCGCCAATACAATAGACAATGAGGTGTTTGAAAAATCTTCCTTCAACGATGTGTTTTTCTCTAAGCTCTGGGAGTATTTGACCAAGGACGTAATTCCCAAATTAGCACAATTCCAAAGCCAGATAGACCGAAGAACGCCCAGATTGATCTATTATCTCTACACCGTCTTTCTGCTGCTCATAATTTTTGGCGTGTTGGTACCGCTGACCTATTTAATGCTAAGTTTTTCAATGACATTCCTAATTATTAGCTATGCCATTGTTTTAAGCACCATTTTTTATGTGGCAGTTACCTTTCATATATTTCTTTCAAAAGAGGTAAACCGATGATGCGGCACTACATTTTTTGATCAAAAATTAACACCACACGACCACCCTGCATTCTTTATTTTCCGTTCTATTGAGTACCTTTGCAGGCTATGTCAAAAAATGAGGATTATATTGAAGTTTTGGGCGCAAGGGTCCACAACTTAAAGAACATCGACGTTCGTATTCCGAGAGAAAAATTAGTAGTGATTACGGGGCTTTCCGGCAGTGGAAAATCCTCTTTGGCCTTTGACACCATTTATGCCGAAGGCCAGCGCCGATACATAGAGACCTTCTCTGCCTATGCGCGCCAATTTTTGGGCAGTTTGGAGCGGCCGGACGTTGATAAAATTGATGGACTTTCGCCCGTAATTGCCATTGAACAAAAAACAACCAGCAAAAGCCCCCGCTCCACAGTTGGGACGATCACCGAAATTTACGATTTTCTTCGGCTGCTGTATGCCCGCGCGAGCGATGCTTACAGCTACAATACCGGCGAGAAAATGGTGAGCTACAGCGATGAGCAAATAAAACAGCTTATCCTAACCGATTTCACCGACAGAAAAATCAGCATCCTCGCCCCCATTGTGCGTTCCCGAAAAGGACATTATCGCGAATTGTTTGAACAAATTGCCAAACAGGGTTTTCTAAAAGTGCGCGTAGATGGCGAGGTTAGGGATATCACCCGGGGAATGAAAGTTGACCGCTATAAAACCCACGATATTGAAATAGTGATTGATCGCTTAAAAGTTTCGGCGGAAGGTGAAAATGACAAGCGCCTCTCCCAAACCATAAACACGGCCATGTATCACGGTGAAGATGTGTTGATGGTCCTGGACAATGAGTTGGAAACAACCCGTTATTTCAGCCGTTCGCTGATGTGCCCGAGCTCAGGGATTTCTTACCCGAATCCCGAGCCCAATAATTTTTCCTTCAATTCCCCAAAGGGAATGTGCCCAAAATGCAAAGGGCTGGGCAAACTGTATGAAGTAAACTTGAAAAAATTGGTCCCAGACCCAAAACTTTCCATAAAACAAGGAGCTTTGGCGCCACACGGTCCACAAAAAGGCAATTGGGTGTTTAAGCAATTGGAACTTATTGCGGAACGTTTCAATTTCAAATTGTCCGATTCTTTTGAAAGCATACCCCAACAGGCAAAAGATGTAATTTTTTTCGGTGGAAATGAAAAATTCGATATCCAATCCAAAAGTTTGGGCATTACCCGAAGCTATAAAATAGATTTTGAAGGCGTGGCCACCTTTATCCAAAACACTTTTGAAGCCAATGAATCCACCTCTCTCAAGCGCTGGGCGAAAGAATATATGGACAAAATTCCCTGCCCCGAATGCCACGGCACTCGGCTTCGAAAGGAATCGCTCTATTTTAAAGTGAACGACAAAAACATCGCCGAACTCGCCAATATGGACGTGGTGGAACTGGCAGATTGGTTCGCCAAACTCGAAAAACAACTGTCTGAAACCCAGCTGAAAATTGCTTCGGAAATCATTAAGGAAGTGCGCACCCGACTACAGTTTTTGGTTGATGTGGGCCTTACCTATTTATCGTTGGACCGCAGTTCAAAATCCCTTTCCGGAGGCGAAGCACAGCGAATTAGGTTGGCAACCCAAATTGGTTCACAGCTCGTGGGCGTACTCTATATTCTCGATGAGCCCAGCATTGGCCTGCACCAACGCGATAACGAACGGCTTATCTATTCCCTTAAACAATTACAGGCTCTCGGTAATTCGGTAATCGTGGTGGAACACGATAAAGACATGATTGAAAACGCGGACCATGTGATAGACATTGGCCCCGCCGCGGGAAGGCACGGCGGCGAAATCGTTTCCGAAGGAACCCCCGCGGAAATAAAAACACACAACACCCTTACGGCAGACTATCTGAGCGGAAAAAAGGAAATTGAAACCCCAAGGGAACGCCGAAGCGGCAATGGAAAAGTGATGGCCTTAAAGGGTGCGAGCGGCAATAATTTAAAAAGCATCTCTATAGATTTTCCATTGGGAAAGATGATCGGGGTAACGGGCGTTTCCGGCAGTGGTAAAAGCACGCTCATAAACGAAACCCTCTACCCTATTTTGAATGCACACTTCTTTAACGGCGTAAAAAAACCGATGCCGTACAAAAAAATTGAAGGACTTGAACATTTAGACAAAGTAATAGATATAAACCAATCTCCCATTGGCAGGACCCCGCGAAGCAATCCTGCCACCTATACCGGTGTTTTTTCGGAAATACGGAATCTTTTCGCCAAAACCCCAGAAGCCATGATACGTGGGTACAAACCCGGGCGTTTTAGTTTCAACGTGGCCGGTGGCAGATGTGAAACCTGCAAAGGCGCTGGTTTGCGCGTTATTGAAATGAATTTTTTGCCCGATGTTTATGTGGAATGTGAAACCTGTCAAGGAAAACGCTTTAACCGGGAAACGCTTGAAATTCGGTACAAGGGAAAATCAATTTATGATGTTTTGGAAATGACCATCAACGAAGCTTCCACATTTTTTGAAAACATTCCGAAGATCTATCGAAAAATAAAGACCATAAAGGATGTTGGGCTGGGCTACATAACCCTTGGCCAACAATCCACAACACTTTCCGGAGGCGAGGCACAACGCATAAAATTGGCAACAGAACTGTCCAAACGCGATACGGGAAACACATTTTATATTCTTGATGAGCCTACCACTGGCCTACATTTTGAAGATATTCGCGTGTTGCTGGTGGTGTTGAACAAATTGGTTGAAAAGGGCAATACCGTGCTCATCATCGAGCATAATCTGGATGTGATTAAAACCGTGGACCATGTAATAGACATTGGGCCCGAAGGCGGAAACCAAGGTGGACGCATTATGGCCATTGGCACTCCCGAAGAAATTTCAAACAACAAAAAGAGCTATACAGCCAGATTCCTTAAAAAAGAATTACATTAGCCATTATCGATATTCTAAATTCAAGGTTTAAGATAAACCTTGAATTTTTAATTTTGAACTTTGATCAATATATAATGAGAGACGAACAAACACCAAAAAATTGGAACCAAGTAAAAACCAACGATTCCTGGGCCATATTCAAAATTATGGGCGAGTTTGTGGGTGGCTATGAAAAAATGAGCCGGATAGGTCCCTGTGTTTCCATTTTTGGCTCGGCCCGAACTAAGCCCGACCACAAATATTACAAGCTGGCAGAAAACATAGCCAAAAAAATTACCGAAAATGGCTATGGCGTAATCACTGGCGGCGGCCCCGGAATAATGGAAGCGGGAAACAAAGGCGCCCATTTGGCCGGGGGCACCTCGGTGGGATTAAACATTACTTTGCCCTTTGAACAACACGACAATCCCTATATTGACAGTGACAAAAGCATTGACTTTGATTACTTCTTTGTCCGAAAGGTTATGTTTGTAAAATATTCGCAGGGCTTTGTGGTGATGCCCGGAGGCTTCGGCACTTTGGACGAGTTTTTTGAGGCGTTGACATTGATACAGACCCACAAAATTGATAAATTTCCATTGATACTTGTGGGTTCCGAATTTTGGGGAGGGCTTTTTGATTGGATCCGCACAACGCTTTTAGAAGCAAATAATAACGTGAATGCGGAAGATCTTGATTTGGTCCACTTGGTAGATTCCCCAGAAGAAGTACTTCAAATTTTAAATGACTTTTACAACGAATATAATTTGAGTCCGAATTTTTAACTTTTTTTACCCAAGCCCATGTTTAAGAAAATTCTAACCTTGGCCATCTTTCTGGTTTCGCTGTCGGTTTCGGCACAGGAAACCATAAAAACAATGGTTTACAATCTTTTGGAATTTCCATCGGCATTTCCCCCCAACCGTGCAGAAATTCTACGGGATATTCTCGATGAGTACAGCCCAGATATTTTCATGATCTGTGAACTTGAAACCGAGGCGGGAGCAAATCTTATCCTCAACACCGCCCTAAACCACCAGGGTAACGAATATGCCATGGCACCGTTTGAGCCCAGCCAGTCCGGTGACCCGGACCACCAACAATTGATCTTTTACAAACGGGGAATGTTCACCCTGGAAGCTTCTGAAGTTTTGCCCACGAGCGTTCGCGACATTAATCATTATACCTTAAAACTCCACACCGCAGATCAACAAATAGATCCCGTAATTCTTGAAATATTCGTTACCCACCTGAAATCCAGTACGGGTACGGCCAACAAGCAATTGCGCCTTGAAATGGTCCAACAATTTACCAATAGACTTGAAACCATGGACCCCGGGGCATTTGTGATTTTTGCCGGCGACTTTAATCTTTACACTGCCAGCGAACCGGCATACATTGAACTTTTGGACCCCACAAATGCCATCGTAATGGTAGATCCCATTGATAGGCCCGGGTCGTGGAGCAACAATGTTAATTTTCAAGACATTCATTCCCAAAGTACCCGTGTTAGCGCAGGTCCATTTGGGGCCGGCGCGGGTGGCGGGCTCGATGATCGCTTTGATTTTATCGTGATTTCCGAAAATATGCAGGACAACCCAAAGCTGAAATACATTCCAGATACCTATCATGCTTTCGGAAACAACGGAAATTGTTTCGACAAAAGCATAAATAATGGCGATTGTTTTGGGGATTTTAGCCAAGCCCTGCGCGATAACCTCTACAACATGAGCGATCACCTGCCCATAGTCATGAATCTGGAAACCAACAAAGAAATTGTATTGGGCGTTACAAATTTAGTGGTGCAATCGCCATTCACACTTGAAAATACTTTGGTTAAAGAGCAAGTAAACCTTCGTATAAATTCAAATTTTTCAGGAAAACTATCGTTTGGTATTTATAATATTATGGGCCAAAAACTTTTGGAGTCCACCGAAGAAAATTCAGAATATATTTCAATAGATGTGAGCCACCTTTCGCAAGGAATTTACTACTTCAAAATGAACCATCCCCTTTGGCAGCCCATTAAATTCGTAAAAACCTTTTGATAGCCCGAAACATTTTATACAGCATTTTTTTCTGCATCGTCCACCAAGCTATGGGGCAGCAGGCCCTAACTATTGATGCCACGCTAAACCCGGCCCAAAAAACGCTTTCCATAAAACAGCAAATTACCTTTACGAATTCATCAAATGATATTTTGGAGGAAATCTATTTTTTTGATTGGGCAAATAGTTTTTCCTCCAAGACCACGCCATTAGCCAAACGTTTTTCAGAAAATTATGAAAGTGCCTTCCATTTTGAAAAAAATGAGGATCGCGGAAACACCACCATTGAAAAAATTTATAACAATGACCAAATTCCCCTGCAATGGAGCCGCGGAAAGGAAGTGGATATTTTAAGGATTTTTCCACAGGTGCCCTTGAAACCCGGGGATAGTTATACCTTCAATCTTGAATATACCGTAAAGGTCCCGGATGATAGGTTTACGCGCTTTGGGGTAAACAAACAGAACGATTATAAACTTCGGTACTGGTTTATCGCCCCGGCAATCTATGATGGAGAATGGCAAGTGTACAGCAATAAAAATTTGGACGACCTATATTTGCTTCCCTCCAACTTCTCCATTACGCTGCGTGTGCCGAAACAGTATTCCGTTATTTCCGATTTTGAGGTAGCTTCAGAAACCGCCTCAGAAAACTTGAGAAATGTAGTGCTCAGCGGGAAAGATAGAACAAAAGCCGTGCTGTATCTCGAAAAGAACTCCACTTTTGAGAACATTGCCACGGACAAACTCACCATAGTGACCAACCTTGAAAACAGCAAGGTAAATCCGCCCGTGCAGGCCTTGTTGATAGACCGTGCAGTGCATTTTTTAGATTCCTCGCTGGGCCCTTATCCGTTTGAGAAAATGGTGATAAGCGAAACGGACTATAAAACCAATCCCGTTTATGGCCTGAACCAATTGCCCAGTTTTATCAGCCCTTTTCCGGATGGTTTTGAATATGACATGGAACAACTAAAAACCATCTCGCGGCATTATATAGACAACACCTTGATCCTTAATCCCCGGGAAGACCATTGGCTCCAAGACGCGCTGCAGATTTATTTAATGATGAAATATGTGGACACCTATTATCCGAAAATGAAAATGATTGGGAACCTCAGTAATTGGTGGATTATCCGTTGGGCACACTTGGCCTCTCTTGAATTCAATGACCAATATCCCATGCTTTATTTGAATATGGCCCGCGCCAACATTCATCAACCCCTCTCGACGCAAAAGGATTCGTTATTGAAATTCAATATGAATATCGCTACCGGATATTACGGCGGAAGCGGTTTAAAATATCTCAATGAGTATTTGGGAGATGAATCCTTAAACGAAACCATCAAGGAATTTTATTCGCAGAATAAACTGAAACCCATTAAATCCTCTGATTTTGAAGCATCATTAGCAAAGCGAACAGACCTGCCCATAAATTGGTTTTTTGACGATTTTGTAAAATCCCGCTCCACGATCGATTTCAAAATAAAAAAAATTGAAAATCAGGGCGATTCACTGAAAGTTTTCATCAAAAATAATCGTGACACACAACTTCCCGTTTCTCTCTATGGCCTCAACAAAGACGGAATTGTTTTCCAAACATGGACAAAACCCATTGACAGTATTTCCGCAATCACCGTTCCCACAGCGAACGTGCGCAGATTGGCGCTCAATTATGAAGGGGAAATCCCAGAATACAACCGACGAAATAATTTTAAGGCCACACAGGGGCTTTTGAACAAACCCATACAGTTCCGGCTGTTCCAAGACGTGGAAGATCCCAACTATACACAGTTTTTCTTTATGCCCATTTTTGAATATAACCTTTATGACGGGGTTTCGGCAGGAATTAGGCTGTACAATAAAACAGTGCTACCAAAAGCGGTGCACTATAGCTTGGAACCACAGTTTGGGTTTAGGTCCAAAACCTTGGTGGGACGGGCATCCATAAGTTATACCCAACGCATTGATGAAGGAAACCTCTACGCAATGCGATATGGTTTTTCGGGAAACTATTATTCTTATGACCGCGGTTTGTTTTACAAACGATTTACGCCATACATAACCTTTTCCTTTAGAAATGATGACCTGCGCGACAATGAAAAACAATTCATCAACCTGAGGAACATAAACGTCTATCAAGACAACGACCCAAACAATCCGGACCAAGAACCCAATTACAGCGTTTTTAACCTGCAATATGTATATTCAAACCCAAACCTTATCAATTATTTTAGGAGCGTGGTAGATTATGAAATTTCGTCCAAGTTCAGCAAGGTTTCATTGAATCTTGAATATCGCAAACTCTTTTTGAGCAACCGGCAACTGAACCTTAGGTTTTTTGCTGGGGCCTTTTTGTTCAATGACACCCGCGAAGACGAGGATTTCTTCAGTTTCGCCCTGGATAGGCCCAATGACTATCTTTTTGATTATAACTATTACGGGCGAAGTGAGGACTCGGGGCTTTTTAGCCAGCAGTTGATTATTGCCGAAGGTGGGTTTAAATCACAATTGGAACCCGCCTACGCAAACAGCTGGATGGCCACGGTAAACGCAAGCACCAATATTTGGAAATGGATCTATGCCTATGGAGATGTGGGCCTGGTGCACAACAAGGCACGCGGCACCAATGCGGTCTTTGACAGCGGAATTAGATTGAGTTTGGTGGCCGATTATTTCGAACTCTATTTCCCTATTTATTCCAGCCTGGGCTTTGAGCCCAATTTACCGCATTATGATGAAAAAGTTCGGTTTATTGTCACCCTAAGCCCCAAAACGCTCCTGGGCCTTTTTACCCGAAGGTGGTATTGATTTTATTTTACTTCCAATAATTATTTGCGGCCGCAATTGTGGCAAATTCAGTGGCTACCACTTGACTTACAGCTATTAGCATGGCGGCGTCATTTGCATAGATTGGCCGAAGTTTTTCACGAACGGCAGCGTCTGGTTGGGTTGCCCTTATAATCAATCGAGCCATTTTTATGGCCAACTGTCTGCCTTCTTCTGGGGTTTTTGTGAGTAGGGAATTGCCGGGAATCAATTGAACGGAATCTGTCATTTTATCTAATTTTTGGATACATAGTTTTTAAATTTACTAAAAATAACCCGTATCCGAAAACGGTTTATTGAATTGAAATTAATTCCAAAAAATCAAATGTCATTTGAAGAAATAAACTGTATGCCCAAATATCTCATTTCCTTTTTGGCTTCTTCAAAAGCTCTGAGGTCCAACGGTTGTGACGCATCTTCAATAAAAAAACAAGCAAAGCCTTCCTTAAAAGCGTCATAAATTGAATAAAAAACGCAAATTTCCGCGGCGAGGCCACAGAAAAAAAGTTGGCTTGCCCCCTTCTCTTTCAAATAGTCCGCGAGGCCGGTAGATTTTAAATGCCCATTGTCATAAAATGCGCTGTAGCTATCTATATTGGGATCGGTTCCTTTTCTGAATATTGCTTCCCAACGACCCGTTTGTAGTTTTGGGTGGAAAAGTGCTCCATCCGTATTCTGGACGCAATGATCTGGCCACAAAATTTGCGATTTTCCTTCTACAGTAATCTTCTCAAATGTTGCTTTTTCCGGATGGTTTGATGCAAAACTTATATGATTTTGTGGATGCCAATCCTGGGTTGCAACCACCAATTCAAATTTATCCTGAATTTTATTTATTATCGGAACAATCAAATCTCCATCTGGTACGGCCAATGACCCGCCGGGCATAAAATCATTCTGTACGTCAACGATAACCAATGTTTTCATTATTCTAAAATTTATGTGTCTTTAACAATTCATCGCGAGTGGTTTTCAGGGCCTCACTCAAACCAACTTTATAGTTATGTGGGTTCTGGAAACGTTTGTACTCCTGCGGCAATAGGGCCAATCTATTTTTGGAATATTCGGCAATTTCAACAACCGATTTCTTTTTTGCCGTCCGTTCTCCAGATATCATTACGGGTTTCAATAAAGGCTCCTGCTCAAAGGGCTGAATGTCCAAACTTTTGGTCATATCAAAAGGATGATACATTTTTTTTATGGTTTCTTCGGAAGCCAGCCCGATTGCATCGGCTCCATAAAACAGGCCATTGCGGTCCATGATTCTATAAACTTGTTTCTTTCCCGGAAGGGAAACTTTGATGATGTTTTCCGAAAGTTTTATTCGCGGTTCGCCGTTGTATTCAGAAAGTTTGTACACGCCATCAAGCGAGGCATCGGGCTTGCCGGTGACCAAATTGGTGCCCACCCCAAAAATATCGATTGGGGCGTTCTGTTCATCCAAACTTTTAATAACAAATTCATCCAATTGGTTGGAGGCCACTATTTTCACATATTCCAGGGCATTTTCGTCGAGCATTTTCCGTGTTTGTTTTGAAAGGTAAGCCAGATCGCCACTGTCCAAACGCACGCCCAACAAGCGCTCGCCCGCTGCTTCCATCTCCTTGGCCACTTTTATGGCGTTCGGAATTCCGCTTTTCAACGTGCTATAGGTATCAACGAGGAGCACACAGTTTTTGGGGCGGTTTCGGGCAAAATCACGAAACGCCTGCAACTCATCTCCATAGCTTTGGATAAAGGAATGTGCCATGGTCCCGCTGGCGGGAATATTAAAATCTTCGGCAGATTTCACATTGCTTGTGCTGTCAAAACCGCCAATTGCCGCGGCCCTGCTGGCGTAATAACCACCCGTGGCGTGGGCTCGGCGCAGGCCCATATCAATCAAAATTTTGGTGCCGGCACTGTGCTTGATTCTGTTGGCCTTGGTAGCTATTAAAGTTTGGAAATTGAGAATGTTCAACAGTACCGTTTCAATAATCTGAACTTCCATAAGGTTGCCCTCCACTTGCAGGATCGGGCTGTTGGGGAAAACCACATCGCCCTCTGCGATGGAACGAATGGTCCCTTTAAATTTAAAGTTCCGCAGATATTCCAAAAAGTTTGTTTCAAAATTATGGGTTTTCAGATAGTCAATATCGGTATTTGAAAACTGTAGCGCTTCAACAATATCGAGAATATTCTCCAGCCCGGCGAAAATGGTATATCCTCCGTGGAAAGGATGGTTTCTGAAATAATAATCAAATACCGCAGTACTTTCGGCCTTGGTTTTAAAATAAACCTGGGCCATTGTCAATTGGTACAAATCTGTATAGGAAGCAGAAATAATGGGCATAATACCGCTCTAATTTTTATAAGTGTTGAGGATGTGCAAAAATTGTTCGTGCATGGCATCTGTATAGTCAAGATGTGTTACAATGCGAAGCTTACCCTGCCCCATGCCGCTAATTTTTACATTTTTTTGGAGCAAATTGTTCAGGAATTTTTCTTCTGAAATAGCATCAGTCAAGTAAAAGATTACAATATTGGTTTCGGTTGGTTCCACTTTTTTGATGTATGGCTTGCGCTGGAGCATTTCGGCAATTTCCGTGGCTTTTTTATGGTCATCGGCCAAGCGTACAATATGGTTGTCCAAGGCGTAAATTCCGGCGGCGGCCATAAACCCAATCTGTCGCATGCCGCCCCCCAAAACCTTTCGGATGCGCATGGCCTTTTTCATTATTTCCTTTTTGCCAATGAGCACACTGCCCATTGGAGCTCCCAGCCCTTTGCTCAAGCATACTGAAATGGTATCAAATACCTTTCCATAAGCCTTTGGATCTTGGTTTTTGGCAACTAAGGCATTCCAAATTCGCGCCCCATCAAGATGAAACCCCAACCCGTGGGCGTCACAAACGTGCCGGATTTTTTCAATTTCAGAAAAATCATAACAGGCGCCACCGCCTTTGTTGGTAGTGTTCTCCAAGCAGACCAATGTGCTTAGCGGACTGTGATAAAAATCTGGCGGATTTATATTTTGTTCCACTTGTGCAGCGGTAATCATTCCGCGGTGCCCATCCACCAATTTACTGGAAACGCCGCTGTTAAAGGAGATCCCGCCCCCTTCGTAATTGAAAATATGTGCCCATTTATCAGCAATCAATTGTTCGCCGGGCTGGGTGTGCATTTTTATGGCGGTTTGGTTGGCCATACTTCCCGACGGAAAAAAGAGCGCATCGTCCATCCCGAACATTTCTGCCAGTTTTTGTTCCAATTGGTTTGCGGTGGGGTCTTCCTTATAAACGTCATCGCCCACTTGGGCGTTTATGATCGCCTGCATCATTTCCGCTGTGGGGCGCGTGACTGTATCGCTTCTTAAATCTATAAACATACTTTTTAGTTTTCACGGAAAAACCTTCCGTTCGTCTCAAAATGGGTAAATACATTTGAAATTTCCTTCTCCAATTTTATAAGCAACAGCGCATTGTTATGATCCGCGTTCAGGTTTTTGGATTTGGAACTATCGGTAAGATCAATCTCCCTGAAATTCTTTTTAAAAGCTTGGCCGGAAAACACAAAGGAATAATTCACATGACAATCCTTAACTGACATATTTCCATAGGGATTAGGGTTTGCTGTATCATTTTTGAAGGGCTTAACTTCCTCTTCCGCCAGTGCAGCTTTATCTTTGAGTATCTTCTTCATGTTTTTTGAAATGCCGAAGGGAAGGGGCGAAAAACTTCCACAATTATCGAATTTTTGAAATCTCATGACTTCCTCGTTTTCTCTCCAAAAAACTTCGATTGAGTAATAAGTTGATTTTGAAGCGCAATGTGTTCCATCCGGCATGACGAACATTTGGATGTTACCTTCGCAGTAATGCTTTCTCAAAAAATATTCGGAATGTCCCTGCATTTCAAGTTCCGCCATTTTTTGGGAAGCCAATCCATCAACATAGGCTTCATCATTTTGGGCAAAACCAATGGCAAAAAGGAAAAATGTAAAAATGAATAAAATCTTTTTCATAAAAAAAGTTGAATTTTAGTGAACAGGAATGTCTGATTTCCATATTTAAAGGAAAGCATAAAATTAGCCGAAATATTCTTCACCTCATTAAGATAATAGTATTTTTGCTGAAATTCTTAGCCTATTATGACCACAACAGACCAAATTAAAGACCTTAAGAGCCGGGTTGCGGCCTTGAGGCAATATCTTTGACATTGCAGGCAAAAACATAGAAATTACCAACGACGAAGAAAAAACCTTCAACCCCAATTTTTGGAACAACCCACGTGAAGCCGAGGTTTTTATGAAAGAACTTCGCACCAAAAAGAAATGGGTAACCGATTTCGAAACAGCCCAAAACCTTACCGAAGAAGCTGAAATCCTGTTGGATTTTTACAAAGAAGGCGAAGAAAAAGC
>JBEBRF010000018.1:0-31761 GCA_040394975.1 Aequorivita soesokkakensis | reverse complement strand
CCGCAACCCGAAACATTGGAAAGCGAGGCGAAACGGGATTCCATTCAGCAGAAAGTAAATGATTCCATTCAGAATGGCAGTTAATCAATGAATTAAACACATAACGAATCCGAAGGATTCAAATATTTATAGCCAAAAAAAACAACGGAGGATTCGACCCCGATGGGGTCGCACAAAGACGAGTAGTATTTTTTTATAAATATTCAATCCCTTCGGGATTTTCACGATGAAAAACGATTTCTTCAAATACCAAGCACAAACAACACCACATCCATTGGCGCTGGAAATTTCGCACGCCGAAGGGAGCTATATTTATGACACCTCCGGAAATAAACATTTGGATTTTGTCGCCGGAGTTTCAGCTTGTACGCTTGGCCATTGCCATCCGCGCGTGGTTTCTGCAATAAAAAATCAGGTGGAAAAATATTTGCATGTGATGGTTTATGGCGAATATATTCAAAAACCTGCGGTGGAATTGGCAAAATTGTTGGCAGAAAATCTTCCGAAAAATTTAAACACAACCTATTTGGTGAACAGTGGCACGGAAGCGATTGAAGGAGCATTAAAATTGGCCCGACGAGCAACGGGAAGAACGCAAATTCTGTACGCAAATAACGCCTATCACGGAAATACAATGGGCTCGATGAGCGTGATGGGGTTTGAGGAACGCAAAAATGCCTTTAAACCTTTGGTGCCGGATTGTTTTCCCATTAATTTCAACGATGAAAAAGATCTTCAAAAAATAACTTCGGAAACTGCGGCCGTTATTTTGGAAACCATTCAAGGAGGCGCAGGGTTTATCCAACCGGAAAATGAGTATTTGAAAAAAGTGCGCCAACGTTGCGATGAAACGGGAACTTTTCTGATTTTGGACGAAATACAGCCCGGCTTCGGACGCACCGGAAAACTTTTCGCTTTTGAACATTTCGGGATTATTCCAGATATTTTGGTGATGGGAAAAGGAATGGGCGGCGGAATGCCCATTGGCGCTTTTACGGCTTCAAACGAAGTGATGGCGCTGCTTCAGGACAATCCGAAACTTGGCCACATTACCACTTTTGGCGGAAATCCTGTTATTGCCGCTGCTGCTTTGGCAACGCTTCAGGAATTGACGGAAACAGATATTGTTGCGCAAACTTTGGAAAAGGAAAAGCTTTTCAGAAAACTTTTGAAACATCCGCTGATAAAAGAAATCCGCGGCCGGGGCTTAATGCTGGCTGTAATTTTGGAAACGCCCGAACTTGCCACCGAAGTAATTTTGGAATGCAAAAACCGTGGATTGGTACTCTTTTGGTTGCTTTTCGAAGGTCGAGCACTCCGAATTACTCCGCCACTGACAATAAGCAATGACGAAATTGCAGAAGGGTGCACTATGTTGCATGACGTATTAAATCGTTGCAAATAGCACAAATTCGCTGCAAATCATTTGATAATAGGAATTTATGCCATATCTTTCTGTTGATAAGTCCGTTAACAATAAAGACGGCATAACTATTGAAACGCTATTTACATTAGTATCTTTAAAATAGAAGAAACCGTTAAACCGTGCGTATGCAATTAAGTTCAAACGAGCATAACAACTTCTCGCTGGAAAGATTTGAATCAATGCTGAAAACCAACAGCGTTCTTTTTTTCGACTCAGAGGAATTTGAGGAAATAGTGCACCATTATCTTGAAAACGGGAAAATTGCACTGGCCAAAAAAGCCACCAAATTGGGGCTTGAGCAGCATCCTTCATCTACAAACCTGAAGCTTTTCCAAATAGAAATGTACATTTTTGAAAACCAATTGGAAATAGCCGAGGAACTTTTGGACGAACTCTACCAACTGGAACAGAGCAATGAGGAAATTTACATTCAAAAAGCAAATATCTTTTCCCGACGCGATATGCATAAAGAGGCCATTACGCTTTTGGAACAAGCTTTGAAAATCACCGATGACGAGGCAGATGTGCTGTCGCTGCTGGGAATGGAATACCTATTTCTTGAGGATTATGAAAATGCCAAAACCTATTTCATGAAATGTTTGGAAGCAGACGAAGAAGATTATTCGGCGCTCTACAACATTATTTACTGCTTTGAATTTCTTGGCGAAATCGAAGCAGCTATTGATTATCTCAATGATTATCTCAACAAAAACCCCTATTGTGAAGTGGCTTGGCACCAAGTGGGCAAGCAATATCTTTTACTCAAGGATTATAAAAAGGCCCTTGCCGCATTTGATTTCGCGATAATCAGCGATGACAGTTTTATTGGCGCCTATCTCGAAAAAGGAAGAGTGCTTGAAAAAATAAAGAAATATGTCGAAGCCATTGAAAGTTACTCGGTAACCTTAGGTTTGGACGACCCCACTTCCTATGCCCTGCTTCGAATAGGGAAATGTTACGAAAAACTGGGCAATTCTGAAATGGCACTACAGTTTTTCACAAAGTGTGTGGAGGAAGATTCACTGTTGGACAAAGGTTGGATAGCCATTACCGATTTCTACATTAAAAACAAACACTATCAAAAAGCCCTCTATTTTATAGAAAAGGCAATCAATATTGACGGTGAAAATGTGAACTACTGGAAACGTTATGCCAAAATAAACAACAAGCTAAATTTATTTGAAGAGTCCGAAGTGGGATACCGCAAAGCCTTGGAGTTGGGCAATTATGAACTGGAAACCTGGCTCACCCGTGGCGATTTGCTTATCAATTTGGGTGAATATGAAGCTGCGGTGAACAACTTTAACCAAGCCCTTGAATTTTATCCCCAACACCCCGAAGTGGAATACCGTCTGTGCGGACTTTATTATTCATTGAACGAAAATGACAAGGGAGCTTTCCATTTAAAAAATGCCCTTAAGGCCGAACCTGAATATTTAATGATAATCGAAGAGCTTTTCCCAGCAATATACCAGCTGAACGCCGTAACGGAAATAATCAGACAGCACAAAAATCCTTCACATTAATTTATGTATTTTTGGGGCTGTTTTTAATTTTGAAAGATGCCTCAAAGAAATTTTCTCCAGTATTTATTGGTTACCGCAAGAGGGCTTGCAATGGGCGCTGAAAAAATGATACCCTAAGGATGTACGAAACCCGCCCATTTTCTGATAGAGCCTGGCTTCTTATAAAAGGAGTAATACTGGGTGCCGTCAATAAGGTTCCGGGGGTTTCAGGCGGCATGTTCGCTTTTGTTGCGGGTTTTTATGAAGAATTCATTTATTCCCTTCAAAAAGTAAACCGAAAAGCCTTTAAACTTATATGGGACGGGCGCTTCAAAAGTTTTTATCGATATGTGAACGGGCAGTTTCTATCCCTTTTGATTGCGGGAATGATAATTAGTTATTTCAGCGTTTCTAAAATTCTCGATTATTTCATAAAACACTATGAACTTTTTGTATGGAGTTGGTTTTTCGGGATGATCATTGCCTCCATCTATTATATAGCAAAGGATTTTGGCGCATGGCACCGCAAATATTTGGGCTATCTGCTTTGTGGGATTTTGGTGGGAGTGGTCATCAGCTTTTTGGAGCCGGCAAAGGAAAACAGGAATCTCATTTTCGTGTTTTTCTGCGGAATAATCAGCGTTTCGGGAATGACCCTTCCCGGACTTTCGGGTTCTTTCATTTTAATTCTTTTGGGAAATTACGTCTTGCTTTTGGTTGACTCCGTAAACGCCCTTTTTGATACAATGGCGAATGTTTTACAATGGGATTTCAGCTGGGTCTATAATCCGGAAAGGATTGAACTGTTGAAGGTTCTGGCCGTTTTTTCCATAGGTTCCTTAGTGGGCCTGGTGTCCCTTTCACATGTATTGGCCTATGTACTGAAACGCTACAAAAAAGCCACTTATGCCGTAATCATTGGGTTTATTGCAGGTTCCTTAGGGGTGGTATGGCCTTGGAAAAAAACAAAATTTGAGCTCGATGAAGCGGGCAACCATATGCTCGATACAAAGGGACGGGAAATTATAATGGGCTATGACAGATTTTTTCCAGAAGATTTTGGGGCCGAAACCTTGTGGGCGCTTTTTTTCATAATTCTCGGCATTTTCATTGTATTGGGCCTTGAATGGTACGGAATTTATAAAAAGAACCTTCATGTGTGAATTCGGGTTGATTGGGAAAGACATAGGCTACTCCTTCTCCAAAACATTCTTTTTGGAAAAGTTCAAAAAGGAAAACCTACCCTTTCAGTATGAAAATTTCGACCTTCCTTCTATCGATTTTTTTTCAAATATTATTTCTGAAAATCCAGCGCTGAGAGGCTTGAACGTTACCATTCCCTACAAAGAAGAAGTGATGCCCTATTTAAACGAAATTGATATGGTGGCGCGAAAAATAGGCGCCGTAAATACCATAAAAATTTCAGACAACAATAAACTCATAGGCCATAATACGGACCATTACGGGTTTAACCGGGCCTTGGAAAAATTTTTGCCACTTCCCCATAAAACCGCATTGGTGCTGGGCACGGGCGGCGCTTCAAAAGCGGTTGTCTATGTTCTAAAAAAATTGGGGTTCAGCTATACATTTGTGAGCCGTTCGCCAGATTTTGGGTCCATTGCCTATGAAGCACTCAACGAAAATTTGATGAGGAAACATTCGCTGATCGTAAACTGCACCCCACTGGGAACCTATCCTAACATTCACCAATCTCCCGATATTCCCTATCAACACATCACCGCACAACATCTTTTGTTCGACTTGATTTATAATCCAACCGAAACTGAGTTCCTAAGACAAGGAAAAATGAGAGGTGCAAAAACTGCCAACGGACTGAAAATGTTGGAGATGCAGGCGGAGAAATCATGGGAAATATGGAATTCATAAATTTTGCCCAATTAGCCTCAAAAAAACGCTGTGTGCTTTGCCAGTTGCGCAGTTGTTAGTATCTTGACCCTCCAAGATAGACGAACCTAAACATTGAAACAAATGTCCGACGAAAAATTACCACAGGATCCATCACTTTCCAATAATGAAGGAGACCAAACAAATATCCCTTCATCCGAAAACCTTCAGCAACCACACGGTCTTTCCGAAAATGAGGAGCTGAGCGGCCCACAATCTGAAATGGATTCAGAGGAAATTGAAAATACCGAAGCAATAACGGAGGCTGTAGAAGCTGCGGAAAAGTCTGCGGAAAAACCTGAAGAGTCGAACAAAACAGAGAACAACGAAGAGGAAAACCATACCGTGGCGGACGAGGAGGAAAAGGAAAATGCAACCGCCACTGCCCCCGAGGAAAAAACTGAAACCGTCGCAGAAACTGAGGAGGAAGACGAAATAGCTTCGTCTGAAGATGAAGAATCTGAAGACGACGCTGAGGAAACTGCACAAAAGGATTACAGCGCGCTTTCAGAAAAGGAATTGGTAGCCGAACTGGAATTTATTCTGAAAACAAAAAAAATCCAGCATGCAAAACACGATGTGGATGAAATACGTTCCGAATTCAACAATAAATTCAATGAAGAGCTGGATCACAAAAGAGAGGAATTTCTGGCAGCGGGCGGAAACATTATCGACTTCCACTACACCACCCCTTTAAAAAAAGAATTCAATTCGCTTTATTTTGATTATAAAGAGAAGCGAAACAATTATTACAAAAATCTGAAAAAGGACCTACAGGCCAATTTGGATAGGCGCTGGGAATTAATCGAGGAGCTAAAAGGACTTTTGAGCGCGGAAGAAAACATAAACACCACTTACAAACATTTCAAGGACATTCAGGAAAAATGGCATGTGGCAGGTGCCATTCCGAGGGACAAATACAATACCGTTTGGAATACCTACCACCACCACGTGGAGAACTTTTATGATTTCCTTCATCTCAACCGGGAGTTCCGCGATTTGGACTTTCGGCATAACCTGGACAGCAAATTAAAAATAATCACCCGCGCAGAAGAGTTGGCACAGGAGCCCGATATAAACAAGGCATTCCGCGAACTTCAAATGCTCCACAAAATGTGGAAGGAAGACATTGGCCCCGTAGCCAAGGAATATCGCGATGAAGTTTGGGACAAATTCAGCGAAGCCACCAAATTGATCCACGATAAACGCCAAGCACAATTGGCCGAAATGGATAAAGATTTTGAGGAAAATCTAAATAAGAAAAAACAGTTAATAGATGAAATAAATTCGGTGACCGCCGAAAGCCCCCAAACCCACGCCGGCTGGCAGAGTGGCATTAAAAAAATGCAGGAACTCAGGGATGCATTTTTCAAAACAGGCCGTGTACCAAGGGCAAACAATAAGGAAATATGGAAAGCATTCAAGGAAGCCTCGGCAAATTTCAACCATCAAAAAAACACGTTCTACAAAGACCAGAAAAAAGAACATTATGTCAATCTTGAAAAGAAACGCGAGCTCATAAAGATTGCTGAAGAAAACCAAAACAATGAAGATTTTGAAACCACCACAGCGCTGATGAAAAAAATCCAGCATGACTGGAAAAACATCGGCCACGTGCCACGAAAGGATAGTGACAAACTGTGGAAGCGGTTCAAAAAAGCCTGCAACCATTATTTTGACAGGCTTCACGCACAGAAAAACGAAGCCAACAAAGAAGAAACGGCCCATTTTGAAACCAAGCAGGAAATGCTCGAAAAACTTTCGGCCATGGAATTGAGCGGTGATCACAAAGCCGACGTGAAAGCAATCAAGCAGCATATTGCAGCCTGGAAAGCAATAGGGCGCGTGCCTTACAACAAACGCAACATTGAGCAGAAATTCAACAAAACCCTTGACGATCTCTTTTCAAAACTTGATTTGGGCAAAAAGGAAACCGAGCTCATTAAGTTCGATAATAAACTGAATACATTAATGAACCGCGAGGACGAGCGCAAACTGCAAAACGAACATTTCTTCATCTCAAAAAAGATTGACGAAACCCGTGATGAAATTCGGCAGTTGGAGAATAATTTAGGCTTTTTCCACCACGTTGATGAAAACAATCCGTTGGTTCGGGAAGTGCACAAAAACATTGAGCGCCAAAAGGAACAGCTTGAGGTTTGGAAAGCCAAACTTTCAAAAATCAAGGAAGTCCGGGAAGACTAAACGATTTTATTTGCGATTGTCGATTTTAGATTAAGGAGCAGCTTGAAGTTTGGAAGGCCAAACGTTCAAAAATCAAGGAAATCCGGGAAGACTAAACGATTTTAGATTTGCGATTGTCGATTTTAGATTTTTGAATATTAAAATGTAACAAAATAATTATGGGAAGGGTTGGTAAAACTCGAAGCGTTCTTTGCGGTTTTAATGGTGAAGTAAATTCAAAAAGCATATAGAATTTTATCTGCAAACTGTTACTGAACACTGATTACTGAGATTTCGCTTCGTTCCAAAAGACATCCATTTCAGCCAAGGTCATATCCTTTAACGATTTGTCCATTTCCTTGGCTTTCATTTCCAAATACTGAAAGCGTTTAATGAATTTTTTATTGGTGCGTTCCAGTGCGTTTTCGGGATTCACTTTTAGAAATCTGGCATAGTTTATCATCGAGAAAAGCACATCGCCAAATTCGGCTTCTATTTTTTCTTGGTTGTTTTCATTTATTTCATGTTGCAGTTCGCCCAATTCTTCCTGCAATTTTTCAAAAACCTGTTGCGGCTTTTCCCAATCAAAACCAACGCCGGCTACCTTTTCCTGAATTCTACTGGCCTTCACCAAAGCCGGCAACGATTGCGGCACACCTTCCAAAACGCTTTTTTTACCTTCTTTCAGCTTTAAATTTTCCCAATTTCGTTTCACTTCTTCTTCATCGGCAACCTTTATATCGCCATAAATATGTGGATGGCGAGAAATCAATTTTTCGCAAATTGCATTGCAAACATCGGCGATATCAAAATCGTTGGTTTCACTTCCTATTTTTGCATAAAAGACAATGTGCAACAGCACATCGCCCAGTTCCTTTTTTACTTCATTTAAATTATTTTCAAGAATTGCATCGCCCAATTCATAGGTTTCCTCAATGGTCAAATGCCGCAAGGTTTCCATTGTTTGCTTTTTGTCCCACGGGCATTGCTCGCGCAGTTCGTCCATAATGGTCAAAAGTCTGTCAAAAGCTTTCAGTTGATCTTTTCGGGAATTCATCATGTTCTTTGTTTCGGGTTTCAGGCTAAAAGTTAGGAATTATTAGGAGATTATTTGGTCACGTTTTTCGGATGGTTTCAGAAAAAAGAAAAATCCCAAAACCCGGGATGGATTGAGGGATTTTTTCTTAAAATAAAGTATCGATCAAAAAACCCAATCTTAGGTTTTGCGTGAATTTGCACTTTTTGTGGCTCCTCCCTTTTTTGCCGATGACGCTTTAGGCGAAGCGGTTTTGGGGGCAGCGGCCTTTGGGGTTGTGGTTTTTGCGGCCTTCGCTGGTTTAACTTCTTCCTCTTTGGGTTCCTCCTTTGGTGTTGAAAAATCGTTCAAACCCGTTTTAACAAGCAGGTTGTACCACTGCACCATCTTCTTAATATCGCTGGCGTAAACGCGATCTTCGTCATAATCGGGCATAACGCCGAAGAAAAATTCCTCAAGCTCTTCCTTTGAAACTTTGTGGCTTATGGTTTCCTTTCCGGCTGCTTTTTCGGAGATTTTCTGAAAAACCTCGCGCAGGGGCACCTCTTCCTTCAATGTGTAAACCGCTATTTCCGAAAGAAGGCTCACATTCTGGCGGCCGCTCACGTTGATGGTTTTTCCATCCAAAAGCGATTCTGCCAAAAAGCCGGTTCGCGTTTGGGATTTCAATTTATAAAGTCCGGGTTTCCCTGAAATGGAAAGCACTTTTTCTAAGCTCATAAAATACTTTTAAAATGTTTTGACGGATGCAAATATCTTTGGTTTGGTTTATATATACAAGCGCGTTAACGTTTCTTTTTTGCATTGGGGAATTTCATCCGGTAATCCACGTTTACGTTTCCTTTTGAAATGTTGCCCAACCTGCTTTTGATCAATCGTTTCTTCAAGGGTGAAAGCTTATCGGTAAAGAGAATGCCCTCAATGTGGTCATATTCGTGCTGGATGATGCGGGCCACGATACCGCTGAATGACTCTTTGTGTTTTGTAAAATTCTCGTCCTGATATTCCATCACGATGGTTGGCTGCCGGAACACGTCCTCGCGCACATCGGGAATACTCAGGCATCCTTCGTTAAAGGCCCATTCATCGCCAGATTCCTCAACTATTCGCGCATTTATGAAAACCTTTTTGAAGGTAGCTACAAATTTTCGCTCTTCCGCGGAAAGATCTTCGTCCTCTTCAAATGGCGTTGCGTCAACTATAAACAGGCGGATGGGCAAATTTATCTGCGGTGCCGCCAAGCCAATGCCGCGGGCTTCATACATTGTCTCGAACATATTTTCCAACACCTCATCCAAGTTTGGAAAATCTTTGGTAATCTCTTCCGTTTGCTGCCGTAACACAGGGTCGCCATAGGCCACTATTGGTAGTATCATTTAGAAATGTTTAATGTATATTGTTTAATGAATAATTTACTCATTTATCTATGCTGTTTTTTTTCAGCAGTAATTCTATAAGCTATAAAAATAGATGTCAGTTCTGCAGATTCCTTCAGTAAAGATTCACATTTTTCTTTGGACAGCAGCTCTTCATCTATTAAAAATTCAATCCAAAAATTACTTTCATTAATTTCTTCAATTACTTTGCTCAGCTTTGCAATAAAACTCTTTTTCGATTGCCCAACTGATGTAGCACACCTAATCAATTGTCCTTCTATGTGGCTTCCTAATTTGCTTTTGGGAAGTGAAACGGCCAATTTCACACAACGATGTGCGAAGTTTTTTGAACGTAATTTTAAATCCTTTTCCATACCAAAGATTATTCATTAAGCATTATTCATTTGCCATTATAAAGATATTGCTGAAGAATTATCGTCGCGCTAATTTCATCAATTAGTGCTTTGTTTTGCCTTTGTTTTTTTTTCAAACCGCTGTCCAGCATCGTTTGGAATGCCATTTTGCTTGTGTACCGTTCATCAACGCGCTTCACTTCAATGTTTGGGAAGGAGGTTGAAAATTTCTTCAAAAACCCTTGAATTTCTTTTTCAATTTGGGAATGGGACCCGTCTTTTTGTTTAGGTTCGCCCACCAAAAGCAGTTCTACCTTTTCCGAAGCGACATATTTTCGTAAAAAATCCATCAAATCTGTCGTAGGCACCGTCGTTAAACCGGAGGCAATCAGCTGCAGTTCGTCCGTAATGGCGACGCCCGTGCGTTTGTTTCCGTAATCCAGTGATAAAATCCTTCCCATAGTTTGCAAAAATAAGAGTTTCGGAAATAGTAAACTATAAATGCCGTCTTTATTGAATATGAGGTTTTATATTTGCAAAAAGAATTTTTAGCAATGACCGAACTCCAAAAAACCATAGAAAAAGCTTGGGAAGACCGTTCCCTTCTTTCAGAAACCGAAACCATTGATGCCATCCGGCAGGTTGTAAATCTTTGTGACGAAGGAAAGCTGCGCTGTGCCGAACCAACCCCCAGCGGCTGGCGCGTGAACGAATGGGTGAAAAAAGCGATCGTCCTCTATTTTCCAATCCAAAAAATGCAGACCATGGAGGCTGGAATTTTTGAATATCACGACAAGATTCCGCTAAAATCTGGCTATGCAGCCAAAGGTATCCGCGTGGTTCCGCATGCTGTTGCACGTCATGGCGCCTTCATTTCCCAAGGGGTTATTTTGATGCCGAGCTACGTAAACATTGGCGCCTATGTTGATGAAGGCACGATGGTTGACACTTGGGCCACGGTGGGCAGCTGTGCACAAATTGGAAAAAACGTACACCTCAGCGGCGGTGTGGGAATTGGCGGGGTGCTGGAACCTTTGCAGGCCGCACCGGTCATTATTGAAGACAGTGCATTTATAGGTTCGCGATGCATCGTGGTGGAAGGCGTTCGTGTGGGGAAAGAAGCCGTTCTGGGCGCCAATGTGGTGCTAACCGCTTCCACAAAAATAATTGATGTTACGGGTGAAAACCCAATCGAAATAAAGGGCTATGTGCCCGAACGTTCGGTGGTGATCCCGGGAAGCTATACCAAGAAATTTCCAGCGGGCGACTACCAAGTGCCCTGTGCCCTGATTATTGGGAAGCGCAAAGAAAGTACCAACCTAAAAACCTCTTTAAACGAAGCGTTGCGGGAATACGGGGTCGCGGTTTGATTTAGAAGAAGTGGGCCAATGGCAGCAGAGCGGCAAGAATTTATTTTTAAAATCAAATTTATTTTATCGCCGCCTTCTCAATTTTTTGCTGTTTATTTTCTTTTGGAATGCCCTGCTGTGCTCCAACATCAGCGCATTGGTTTCCTCAAAACTTTTCCCGTACAATGAGGCATATTCCTTGGCGATAATGCCAACCATGGTTTTGGAAAGCCACAACCTTCGGAAGTTGTGCATGCGCTTTTCAAAGTCCATAGGCTCAAAGCGCATGCGGTTCAGGTCTATCAAATAGAATTCATAGTTGTCCCTACCATTTTCCACGATCAGTGTATTTCCGGGCGAATGGTCCAAGAAATTAATCCCGTTTTCGTGCAGTTTAAAGGTAAATCGGGCAAACTGCCTTAGTATTTCCTTCCGCTTTTTAAACTTCGGGTTGTGTATCAATTCCCTGAAATCATAATCAAAATTAATATGCTCGCTCACATAAAAACTCTCCTTCAGCCCAAGGGAAAACCGTTCCATATAAGCCACGGGAATAGGCGTTTTGATGTCCAGGGCAATCAATTTTGAAGCATATTCAAAAGATCGCTTCGCCTTGCTTTTGCGAACAAACCTATAGACCAAGGACTGAAAAGTGTTTGGCGTCTTGAATTTTTTTATATTTAAGGAAGCTCCCCCAAGCTGGACCCTTTTTATAACGTTCCGCTCACCTTTGGCAACTGTTTCGCCCTTTTTGGAAAAATTGTGGAGCACTTGCCCGAGCTTTTCAGCTATTTGGGAATATTCTGGGTTAATAACAAAATTCTCTCGCATTTATAAAAAAGATACTTTTAAAAAAGGTATTTTGCGAAGGTAATCTTTATGAAGAAAATTCTCGTAATACAAAACAAAAGAATTGGCGATGTGCTCATCAGTTCCGTCATTGCCAATAATATAAAGAAGGTGTTTCCTGAAAGTGAAGTGACCTATTTTGTGTATGAATATACGGCTGGGGTACTGGAAAACAACCCGAACATTGACCGCATCATCGCGGTAAAGGAAAAGGAACTAAAGAGCTATTCCAAGCTTTTTCAAACCATTTCAAAAATAAAAAAGGAAGAATATGACATCATTTTTGATCCGTACTCAAAATTGCAGAGCAGGCTTATTTGCCTTTTTTCCGGCGCCCAATACCGGATTGGCCTGAAACGCGCCCACAAAGATCTGAAACTTCCTTTCTACACCCACCCGGTGAGCCATTTGGAAAACCGCACCCAAAACTGTGGAAAGGCCATAGAAGATAGAATTAATATGATCACTTCAGTCTTTGAACTGAAAGAACCAGAATATGACCCCAAAATTTTCTTGACCGAAGCTGAGAAACAGTACAGCCGGATTGATTCCCTCCAAAAACCCGTAATTATGATGGGTATTTTGGGCAGCACGCCCCAAAAGTCCCTGCCCTATGAATATATTGTTGAGATTATAGATTACATTACTGAACACTACGGCGGCACCATTCTTTTCAATTATGCGCCAAATCAAACCGAAGAGGCGATGGCAGTTTTCAAAATGTGTAAAAATCAATCACGGATAAACCTAACTATTTACGAAAACTCCATCCGCGGTTTTATTCAATTGATGAATAAATGTGATCTTTTGGTTTCCAATGAAGGCGGCAGCGTGCACATCACCAAAGCGTTGGACAAGCCCACTTTCACTATCTATTCGCCATACGTGAACAAGGAACATTGGTGCAGTTTTGAAGATGGTGACAGGCACGACTCCATTCATTTATTGGAAGAAAAACCAGACCTTTTTAGTGGATTTACACTGGAGAAGCGCCGAGACATTGAAGAAGACCCGAAGTCGCTCTATAAACAATTGACCCCTTCCCTGATCCTTTCCAAACTCAAGCCTTTTTTGGAGCACCATTTGGCGCCATTTTCACATTAATTTTTCAAAACCTCTGCTTGCGGAAGCTGCACGGGGCCTTCGGATTTAACGATCCCATATTTCGTCCACACCCGTTTTTCCAGCTTCGTCACTCTGCGGATTGCTTTGTTTTTCACAAACATTTCCTTGGTAACATAGCCGCGCTCGTGGTCTAAATGGAGCGTTACGGTGCTGTATCTAATTTGTTGTGGTTTGATGCCGTAATTCATGAGCCGTTCGCCCATTTCCCGGTCTTCCCCGCCATATTGCATACGTTCGTCAAAACCGTTTACGGCCAGCACGTCCTTTCGCCATCCAGAGGCATTGTTCCCGTCCCAGGTTGCGCTGGTGGGGGTGAAAGTATTCAAAAATTCTTCCTTAAAACCATAGGAAGTCAGCTTGTTTATTTTAAAGGTTTTCTTCAGGCCGTGTTTCAAAAGCCATTTCGCATTAAAACAGCGCTGGGTTTCAATATCATCCTTGGTTATCTGTTTCGAAATTTTCATGGAAAGCTTAAAATATCCCGCAGAAAGGAAGCATCCCGGACGGCTAAGGCCAACGTGGGTTGAAACCAGATCATTTCGGGGAATACAGTCGCCATCGGTAAAAATAAGATACTCCCCTTTTGAAGCAATTATGGCCTTATTCAGGATTTTTGTTTTCTGAAAACCGTGATCTTCCTGCCAAACATGTGTAATTTTCAATGACGAATTTTCCTTAAACCTGTTTATCAGGGTTTTTGTTTCTTCGGTAGAGCCATCGTCTGCAATGATAATCTCAAAATTTCTCTCCAGTTGCTGTTCAAAGCCCCACAGAGCTTTTTGGAGCCATTCCGGTTGGTTATAGGTGCTGACAATTACTGACACAAACGGTTTTAAATCACGATCCTTCAGAATTCCATAGGGCGTCCATTTTTTCTTTTGGTTGCGCGTTTGCCGGCGAATGGCCAGGTTTTTTTCAATGGATTGCATGTTCTTGTAACCTCGCGGATGGTCCAAATGTAACACCACGGCCTTATACCGAATCTGTTTGCTTTTCAGCCCAAGGTTTACCAATCGCTCGCCCAGTTCACGGTCTTGCCCGCCATATTGCATGCGCTCGTCAAAACCATTTATGGCCAAAATATCCTTCTTCCACCCCGAGGCGTTGTGGCCGTTCCAGCTGGCGTTGGTAGTTGTGAAAGCATTTAAAAGTGAAGCCTTGAGCGGCCCCGAATGCAATTTGTTGTTTTTGAAGGACGAGCTCAGCCCTTGTTCCTTCAGCCAGGAAATTTCAAAACACTTTTCAGAATAAATATCTTCCCTGCTTATTTTTTGGGAAATGTCCATCGGCAACATAAAGTAGCCCCCGGAAAGAAAATAGCCTTCTTCCCTATATTTTATGTGCTGCTCCACAAAATCCTTTCTCGGGATGCAGTCGCCATCGCTCATTATTATGTATTCCGTGCTGCATTCCTGAACGGCTTTATTGAGGATTTGGGATTTCTGAAAACCGTTGTCCTCGTGCCACACGTGAATGATTGGGTAAAAAACTTCGACTTCCATCCGTTTCAGCAATTGCCGCGTTTGGTCCGTGGAGCCGTCATCGGCTATGATCAGTTCAAATTGCCTATAGGTCTGATTGTTATAGCCATATAGCACTTTTTCCAGCCATTCAACCGAATTGTAGGTGCTGATAACTATGGAAGTGTCCAGTTGCTTCATCGGGTGCAAAGATATAGTTATTTGTGAAGTTGGCTCAAGATACAAAAAGTTGTAATTTCGGAATGGAAATAATCTTTAATGAAGAATTAAGAAACACAACTATTTTTTGATTAAAAATCCGTGTTTGAGCCCAGCCAAAAAATGCCGAAACTAACTGTAATCATTCCCACTTTCAACGAAGAAGCCTATCTTGCCGATGCCCTTTTTTCGGTTTCGTTTGCAGATGAAATTATCGTGATCGACTCCTTCAGTACAGACGCAACTCCCGCCATTGCCAAAAAATACGCCACAAAGTTTCTGCAACGGCAGTTCGATAATTTTTCTGACCAAAAAAACTTCGCCTTAAGCGAAGCCACGGGAGATTGGGTCCTTTTTGTGGATGCAGATGAGCGCGTTACCCATTCCCTTGAAAATGAAATAAGGGAAACCCTGCAAAATCCCAAACACGGCGGTTATAAAATAAACTTTCCACATTTCTATATGAACCGGTTTCTGTACCATCACAGTGACAACGTGCTCCGTTTGGTGAAAAGAAAGGGGGCGCATTTTTCAGGCACCGTACACGAAAAACTGCACTGCGAGGGAAGTATTGGCAAACTGAAACACAAAATGTTGCACTTCACCTATAAAGGTCTGGAAAATTATATCGCTAAAAAGGAAGCTTATGCGTGGTTCCAAGCCCAACAACAATTTGAAAAAGGAAAAAGAACAGGCTGGTTCCAATTGTTTTTTAAACCTGGCTATCGTTTTTTCCGTTCCTTCGTTTTAAAGGGCGGTTTCCGCGATGGCGTTCCCGGATTGACGGTGGCAGCCGTGAACGCCTATGGCGTTTTTGGGCGCTACGTAAAATTGATGTTGTTGCAAAAAGGAATGAAATAATTCCCAAAAACCAAACAATCAAACAATCAAACAATCCAAAAATCCAATATTCTAAAACACCTTCCCAAAGCGTATTTTCTGCCGAAATTTCAACATTGAAAACTCTCCGCGCACGTCTATCCGCTCAATTTCAAATGGTTTTTTAAATGGAAATGAATTTATGCGGTTTCCAATGCGCAGGCCGTACTGTATGCCGTTTTGCTCCATCATGTTCTTGAATATTCCCAGCCGCAGTTTTTCCTTGGGAAATTTGCCATAGGGATAAGCCAGAATGGGCGACAGCGCCAATTCGTTTTCAGAAGCGAATTCCAAACATCGGCGGGTGTCGGCCTCGATTTCCGCATTGGATAGTTCGGGATATTTTTTATGGTAATAAGAATGATACCCCAGCTCTACAATTTGTGGATCGAGGGATCTTAACTGTTCCACCGTCATGATTTTTAGCGAAGCCGTATTCCAAAGATCCGTTTTCCCCAGAAAGCCCAAGGGCACAAAAAAGCACGCCTTTAAGTTGAATTGTTTCAGCAATGGCAGTGCAAATTGCATTTGGCTCACGTAGGCATCGTCAAAAGTGAGCACAATGTTTTTGCCCTTGGGCAATTGTTTCAATTGGGCCAATTCCTTTAAATGGTATGTCTTATATCCATTTTCGGCCAAATACCGGAACTGTCTTTCCAGTTTTTCCACAGAAATTGTCAGGCCTTTTCCTGCTTCCGCCGCAACGTGATGGTACATTAAAATTGGGAGCTTCACCATAAGGGTCTTCAAATTTATACACGTAAAATTATTACTTTTACCCAAACTACAATCCGTTTTTGGAAAAGCCCGTAAAAATTTCCGCCATTGCCATTACGCTCAACGAGGCCCACAATATTGAGGCTTACCTGAAAAGCCTTTGGTTTGCCGATGAAATCATTATCGTGGATTCCTTCAGCAGTGATGAAACCGTGGCTTTGGCTTCAAAACATGAAAAAGTGACGGTTTACAAACGTGCTTTTGATAATTTTTCAGCACAGAAAAACTTCGCGATTTCAAAGGCTACAAATGATTGGGTAACCTTCTTTGATCTGGACGAAGAAATAACCCCCGCTTTGGCAAAGGAACTGGTTGAAACAGCGAATAATGCCGAAGCGATTGCCTATTTCGTAAAACGCGATTTCTATTTTATGGCGAAACGCATCAAATACAGCGGACTTCAAAATGATTATGTGGTGCGGTTTTTCAATAAAAACCATTGCCGCTACAATGCCAATCTGGTTCACGAAACGCTGCTTACCGAAGGAAAAACGGAACGTCTGAAAAACACCTTGCCCCATCACACCTATAAAAGTTTTGACGACTACACCGCTAAGGCACACAAATACAGCGCGCTACAAGCGGAAATGCTTTACAAAAAAGACAAGAGACCGAATTATTATCACTTTCTTTTCCGCCCGTGCTATCGTTTTTGGAACCAATTTATTTTCAGATTGGGAATTTTGGACGGGAAGGAAGGGTTTATTTTGGCCTATGTCAGCGCCTTTTCCGTTTTTAAGAGATATGTGAATCTGTGGTTGTTGTACCGAAAAATTGATTGAGGCTATAAATATTTGTCTATTCCGTTTTCGCACCAATTGCTGCCTTCGGCTATGGCTTTTTCCTGCAAACTATCGTTAATTTCAAACCGGCTTTGGTCTTTCACTTCATGCCAAATATGGTACACAATTCCGCGGTAGCGCAGGCGTCTTCCCTTTACGCCGTTGTGCATCATCCGGATAATCAATTCAGAATCCTCGCGGCCCCAGCCCTCAAAATCTTCGTTATAGCCGTTTACCGCGATCACGTCTTTTTTCCAAAAGGAAACGTTGCAGCCGCGCATTTTTTCTGAAACTTGACCGGAAGTTCCGTAAAGTCCGCTCAAGGCAGGAACGCGCAGATTACGGGTGCGTTTTTTAATGCCTTTGTCTAAAAACCCAAACTTTATTTTTTGTGAAGCAAACAATTCTGGAAGAAATTTTTCCTGAATATTCACGCGGCTTCCAAAGAGATACACATTCAACTGCGCCAAGGCTTTGTGATCGCGCACAAAATCTTTGTGCATGATGCAATCGCCGTCCACTTGAATAATGTAATCGCCCGTGGCCGCGGCAATGGCCTTGTTCAAAATAATGGCTTTTCGGAAACCTTTGTCCTCGTGCCAAAAATGGCGTATGGGAACGACCAATTTTTTTTGAAAATTTTCAATCAGGTCCTTTGTTTCTTCGGAGGAGCCGTCATCGGCTATCAAAATTTCATCGGGTGGCTGGGTTTGGTTATTGGCGCTCATTAGCACCAGTTCCAAGGCTTCGGGCCAATTATAGGTTGAAATCAGTAACGATGTTTTCATTTGAAAAGATGTTTAAAAAACTGCCCGAAATTCTTTTTGAACAGAAAAAATTTTGACGGATGCAATTCCGGCTTCGCGTTTATTCGCTGCTTTATTTCGTCAATGTTTTTGGAATCTATATAATCCAGTGTTTTCCAACCTTCGGGCTGCAAATAGAAAAAATCTTGCATCTCCTTAAAATTGTCCTTGTTTACGGAGCGCCATTTTTCCACATATTTTTCAATGTCAAAATCCTTGGAGTGGCCCCAATTGGTGAGCTTTGTCATTAAATCCTTTTCACTGCGCGAGATGCATTCGTGCATCAAAAGATGGTCGGTATAAATAATGCGTTTGCGGTTTTGGCGGGCAAAGGTGTATTTTGGGTAATTTGTTGCCAATAAAACCTTGGTCGGTTCGTCCACATAAAGCAAACCATCGTCAGTGTATTTATACATATTTATAAGAAATCCGGCAATCTGCACGGGGGTTTTTTCTGGGTTTTTTAAAAACCTGTCATATTTCCGGAGCGTTTTCACGAAGCCTTTAAAATCGATGAAATATTCGTCGGCATCCACTTGCACCAGCCAATTGCCACGGCCCATTTTTTCTGAAAGCAGGGTGCGCTCTCGGGTGTCGTTTTCAATTGCAGAAAGTTCGGGTATATAGAAATCATCTTTATAAATCTGTATTTTATGCTCGGTGTCAAATTCCTTCAACCATCCATAAAACGAAGGTGAAACCTCAAACCGTTCGCCAGACCACGTTCTGTAATGCTCGTCCTCTGCAATAAAAATGGCGTCAGCGGCTTCATAAACCGGTGGAATGGCCTTTTTTAGATTTTCATAATCATAGGACAGCAGAAAGCCGACGTGGATTTTTTTCATTTTTAGTGGCATTTTTTTCAAAGATACGGTTTCATAATAAACTGTTTAAATTTTCTACTTTTACCAAAACGACATTCATGCAAATCTGCCTTATTAGTTTCGATTTCTGGAATTATGACCATCATATTGTGGATGCACTCCAAAAAAAAGGAGTCGAGGCACGGCACATTAACCTGAGGGATTACAGCCATCAATATCCCACTGTTTTTCATAGGGCTGGGAACTTTTTCAACAAGATTTTTCTTAATAAAAACACCAAAAAAATAAAACGCGAGGAATATATTCTGAAGGAATTGGCCGCACTTGGCAAACAAGACCAAATCCTGATAATTAACCCGGAAATAATTTCCCTAAACACCCACAAAAAAATAAAAAACTTCACCGAAAGATATATTGCGTATCTCTATGATAGCAGCAAACGCAGGCCAATTGCACATTTACTGGATTTCCCGCTTTTTGACACGGTTTTTTCCTTTGACCCGGAAGACGTTAAAACCTACAACCTAAAACCCCTTTCCAATTATATCTATTTTGAAAAGCATCCAATTGCCAAAAAAGAAGATCTGAAATATGACTGCTTCACCATTAGTTATTTGGACGAACGTTTACCAACGCTGAACAAGATTGCCGAAATTTTTAAACAGAAAAACCTGAAATCGCATTTTATTGTGGTGGGAAAAAACAAACCCGCCCACTGTCACGCAGCGATTGTTTTTACCGAAAAAAGACAGGGCCAAAAACAGGTGCATCAAAAAATAAAGGAATCAAAGGCGGTTTTGGATTTATTGCGCGATGACCAAGCTGGCCTAAGTTTTCGGATATTTGAAGCGTTGGGGTTTCAAAAGAAATTAATAACCTCCAACCAATTTGTGAGGCAATTTGACTTTTATAATCCGGAAAATATTTTAATCATCGACCCCGAAAACCCGGAAATTCCAGCAAGCTTTTTTGAAACTCCTTATGTGCCGATTCCAGACCCTATTTACCGCAAATATTCGCTGCAAGGATGGGTGGAAGAAGTGTTCAACCTGAAATGAAGCTATTTTAGGATTTTCAGAACGTTTTCCTCAATTCGCCCAAGGGAAAATGGTTCCAGTATATTTTCGGCATTTTCGCTGACGCGGTTCCATAAATTTTCATCCGTATAAAGTGCAATTATCCTTTCGGCAAAAACTTCCGCATCGTGAATGGGCGCCACCATTACAGCGTCATTGGGCGAAAAGTTGAAACCTTCGGCGCCAATTGATGTTGTAACCAACGGAAGGCCATATTCCAGACTTTGCCCTATTTTTCCTTTTATTCCCGCGCCAAAAGCCAAGGGCGCCACAAAAAGTTTTGCGCTGTTGAAATATCCCGAAACATCTTCAACAAAGCCCAATATCCTGAAATTTTCCGAATCCAAATCTAAAATTTCCTGCGGGGCGTAACTCCCTATTATTTCAATTTTTATCGCGGGCAGTGCTTTTAACAGCAATGGAAGCATTTTATCATGAAGAAATTTCACCGCCTCAATATTTGGCGTATGTATAAAACTTCCTATAAACAAAAGGTTCTTCCGAAGTTTGAAATCTTTAAATCCGGGATTGTCATTGCGGTACTGATGCATATTTCCCACCACGACCATTTCGGTTTTGTTGGGCAGCAACGGCAGCAGTTCGTTTTTGTCCTCTTCCGTGATTGGCACCACCACATTAGCCTGCTGGGCATTGTAAAGTTCCATTTTCAAATACTTGTCCATCGCCTTTTCAAGCGCTGGGTCCTTGCTTAGTTCCCACTCCCGCCGGAGCCGCAGATAGTGAAAATCTACCATGTCAAAAATGAGTTTCGCTTTTGAATTTTTCCGAACCACGGCATTATATTTATAAAAGATATCGGGTCGGTGAAGCCACGCAAATTCAATATTGGGGCCAATAAGCTGTATAAATTTTTCTCGATCTATCAGTTTATTATTTTCATCCAAAGCCGGCTCATAAACCACGGCACCCATGTTTCGGTAAGTTTGGCAATAGTCATTATTGAAACGGTATTCTTTGGTGTCCGCCATCAAAAAAACATTGAAATCGTGCTTCAGCATAATTTCAATAATGTAAAAAAGACGCCGAGAGCCAGAATCGCGGTCAAATTCAGGAATGATGCTGTCAATGATCAGCACTCCTCTTTTGGCAGTCTTAAAACTGAAAAAATCACGAGTGGCCGGCTGCTTCCGCAACTTTTTTTCGAGCTTCCATTTTCTTATTTGGTGTTTCAGTTTTTTAAACATTCCGTTGCAGTTATGGGCAAAGCTACAAAACCATTTGGCGACACCAATAATCCAAACTCGATTTCAGATTTTAAAATCCACTTCAAAAGTTGAAGGAAATGAACATTTTTGAGCCTACCTTTGGCATGGAAGCACTTTTGCTAAAAATTCTCTAATTTTAAGAATAACAATTCAAAGGGCAGCATAACATTCCAAAAGAAAAAATTGCCTATGCATATTTTGATAGTTGATGGTTCCGGCCCCATTCCCGCCCTGAAATACGGCGGAACGGAACGCGTTATCTGGGGACTGGGCAAGTGTCTGCACGAGCTGGGCCACAAGGTTACCTATTTGGTCCCGGAAGGTTTCACGGGCGATTTTGCAGAGAGTATCCCGCTAAATCAAACCAAAGATCTTAATGGGCAAATACCGAATGATGTGGACGTGGTCCACCTTAATTATCCTCCGCCACAACCCATCAACAAACCATATATCATCACCATGCACGGCAATCCATGGCCTGATGAAAAATTAGATTTAAATACGGTTTTTATTTCAAAAAATCATGCGGAACGCCATAATTCAGCTGTATTTGTGCACAATGGTTTATACTGGGAAGATTATGGATTGCCAAATTTAAACAGACCACGAACCTATTTTCACTTTTTGGGAAAAGCATCGCGAAGAGTAAAAAACGTGTTTGGCGCCGCGAAAATTGTTTCAAAAGCAAAGGGAAGTTTAATGGTAATGGGCGGCGAAAGATGGACCTTCCGCAATTTCACACGGGGTTTGCGCTATGTATTAAATCCGAAGCTATCCTTTTTGGGAATGCTTGACGATACCGAAAAAATGAAAATCATGGAACGGTCCAAGGCGTTGGTATTTCCCGTGGAATGGCACGAGCCCTTTGGGTTGGTCATCATTGAAAGCCTATATGCAGGCTGTGCCGTGTTTTGCACAACAAACGGTTCCCTCCCTGAACTATTGATTCCGAAAGTTGGGATGGCATCAAATGATTCTACCGAATTGGCAAAAACCCTTAAAAATTTTAATTATGATCCGCATCGCTGCCACAGTTATGCAAAGGAACATTTCAATGCCAAAAAAATGACTTTGGAATATATTAAATTATATGAAAAAGTAATGGCAGGAAAAAACTTGCACACAATACGCCCAAGCTACCAAACCGAAAAGAACCACGTAAAAACCTTAAAATGATAAAAGAGGAAATAGAAAACGCCTGGGTTGTTCTCAAAAAAGGAGGCCTAATCCTTTACCCCACCGACACCGTGTGGGGAATTGGCTGTGACGCCACCAACCCCGAGGCTGTGGACAAGGTTTATAAACTAAAGCAAAGAAGCGACGAAAAGTCGCTCATTTGTTTGGTCCACGATTTTAGAATGCTGAACGAATACGTTGAAAACGTGCCGGAGGTGGCCTATGATATTTTGAAGTACGCACGAAAACCCACCACCATTATTTACGACAGCCCCATCCGTGTGGCGGAAAATTTAGTTGCGGCGGACAATTCGCTCGCCATTCGGGTAACGAAGGATGAATTCTGCAAAAAATTGATACAGAAATTCCGCAAACCGCTGGTTTCTACCTCGGCCAATATTTCCGGGGCAAAAACACCCCAAAGCTTTGCCGAAATAGACCCTTTAATTTTGGAAGGCGTGGACTATGTTGTAAATTTGCAGCGCGAGAAAAATTCGGCAAAACCTTCGGCTATTATCAAGTTGAAAAATGACGGTTCGGTAAAGGTGATTCGGAGCTAAGCTTTTAGCTTTTAGCTTTTAGCTTTTAGCTTTTAGCTTTTAGCAAAAATAATTTCTTTGCCTTGGAAAAAAATTGATGACAAAACAAACCTACATATCTGCCTTAAAAAACCCAATCTTCAGAACGATTTCCAAAGCTGCTTCCAATTTAAACCTTGAAAGTTATGTGATTGGCGGTTACGTACGCGATTTTCTTTTGAAACGTGGGGAGGCGAAAGATATCGATATAGTTGCGGTGGGAAGCGGAATTGAACTGGCCGAGGAACTCTCAACATTGCTTCCCGGAAAACCGAAAGTTTCCGTGTTCAAAACATACGGCACCGCAATGCTGAAAAGCGGCGGAATTGAACTTGAATTCGTTGGCGCACGAAAGGAATCCTATTCCGAAGAGAGCAGAAATCCGGCAGTACAAAACGGAACTTTGGAAGATGACCAAAATAGAAGGGATTTTACCATCAATGCCCTGGCGCTGAATTTGGGTGCCGATAATTTCGGCGAATTGCTGGATCCCTTCAACGGAATGGAGGATTTAAAAAACCGCACAATCCGCACCCCGCTTGACCCTGATATCACATACAGTGACGATCCGTTACGGATGATGCGGGCCATTCGCTTCGCCACACAACTGGATTTTACTATTGAAAAAAACTCGTTGGAAGCCATCACAAAAAATGCTGAACGCATAAAAATCATAAGCAACGAACGCATTGTGGAGGAACTGAACAAAATATTGCTTTCCGAAGTTCCTTCAAAAGGTTTTTCGCTTTTGCACAAAACCGGATTATTGCCTTTTATTTTACCTGAATTGGTCGCGCTGCAAGGCATTGACGAAAAGGAGGGCCAAACCCATAAAGACAATTTTTGGCACACGCTGGAAGTGGTGGACAACATTTCAAAAACCACTGATGATTTGTGGTTGCGCTGGGCGGCGCTATTGCACGATATTGGAAAGGCACCCACGAAAAAGTTTGATAAAAACCTGGGATGGACCTTCCACGCCCACGAATTTGTAGGCTCAAAAATGGTGTATAAGCTATTCAAACGCTTAAAAATGCCATTGAACGAAAAGATGAAGTTTGTTCAAAAAATGGTCTTGATGAGTTCCCGTCCCATTGCCTTGGCATCGGAAGAAGTTACGGACAGCGCAGTGAGGCGATTGATCTTTGACGCCGGGGAAAACGTGGACGAACTCATGACACTTTGTGAAGCGGACATCACTACGAAAAACCCTAAAAAATTCAAGAAATACCACTCAAATTTTCAACTGGTGCGCGACAAAATTGTGGAAGTGGAAGAACGCGACCATGTACGCAATTTCCAGCCGCCAGTTTCGGGCGAGGAAATAATGAAAACCTTCAATTTAAGGCCTTCCCGGGAAATCGGTATCATTAAAGACGCCATAAAAGAAGCTATTTTGGAAGGAGTAATCCCAAATGAATACGGGGCGGCAAAAGAATTTATGCTGAAAAAAGGGGCGGAGATTGGGTTGATGACGGGTGACGGGTGACGGGTGACGGGTGACGGGTGACGGGTGATGGATGTCGGGTGATGGATGACGGGTGACGGATGAGAGGTGACGGATGACGGGTGACGGGTGACGGGTGATGGGATGATGGAGGATGGAGGACTTTGAACTTTGAACTTTGGACTTTAAACTTTAAACTTAAAACCAACATAAAACCTTGGAAAATAAAGACAACAAAAAAGTAATTTACTGGCTGCTTACGGGCTGTTTCCTGATTTTTGTAATGGTTGTGGTTGGCGGCATCACACGCCTCACCCACTCCGGATTATCCATTTCGAGCTATAAATTGATTTCCGGCACCATCCCGCCACTTAACGAGGCGGAATGGATCGCTGAATTTGAACATTACCAACAATTTCCAGAGTACCAAAAACTGCACAACCATTTTGATCTTGAGGATTTTAAGGATATTTATTTCTGGGAATACATACACCGGGTTTTGGGCAGATTGCTCGGGATAGTCTTTATTATTCCATTTCTCTATTTTCTCCTTAAAAAACAACTGACGAAACCCACCATAAAAAAGTCGCTCATTCTATTATTTCTTGGTGGATTTCAAGGATTTCTGGGATGGTATATGGTGAAAAGTGGGCTCATTGACAGGCCGAGCGTGAGCCATTATAGACTTGCAATGCATTTAACAACGGCTTTTATAACCTTCGCATACACTTTTTGGGTAGCGCTGGATTTGTGGTACCCTGTGCAAAAGGAAATTAATAAATCCCTTCGGAACATAATCCGCATTGGAATGGCCATTTTATTGGTCCAAATAATTTGGGGAGCCTTTGTGGCTGGGCTGGACGCCGGCTGGATTCACAACCAATGGCCCTTGATGAACGAAGGAAAATTAATTCACGAAACGGTTTTTTCGGAACAAGTTCCCGTTTGGAAAAACTTTGTGGAAGGGAAAAGCGGCGTGCAGTTCATCCATAGATATATGGCCTATGCGGTAGTAGCAATTATACTTTACATTTGGTACCGGAGCCGCAAAATCAAGGTCACGCAATTGCAAAGAAACGGCATAAACCTGCTGCTTTTTTTGGTCTTGGCGCAATTTGCGCTGGGGGTTTTTACGTTGCTCCTGCAAGTGCCCGTGGTTTTGGGGGTCCTGCACCAGGCAACCGCATTTTTCCTCTTGGCCGCCATGACCTTTGTGCTGCACAGGTTTTCAAAATAAAAATTAACCAAAACCGCCAAGTGTTCCCTAAACTGTTTACTTTTAAATAATTTTGCAATCCAAAATATACAGATCATGATTTACCGATTCAGAGTTATCCTCGACACCGACGACGACGTTTTCCGCGATATAGAAATAGAGGCATCAAATACGTTGGAGGATTTCCACAATGCCATCACCCAGTCATTCGGGTTTGACGGGCAGGAGATGGCCTCATTTTACACCACCAATGAACTGTGGGAAGAAGGTGATGAAATATCCCTGTTTGACGTGGGCGATGAACCGGGCGGAGTCCGCATTATGGGCGAAACCTATTTGGAAGATGTGGTGGATGAAGAAAACACCCGCCTGCTGTATGTTTATGATTTTCTGAATATGTGGACATTTATGGTGGAACTTGCCGATATAGCCGAAGCCGAAATGGGGCAAACCTACCCCAACTTGATGTATTCCCACGGGCAGATTCCCGAGCAGGCCCCTGATAAGGAATTCATTGCAGAAGAAATTGGGGAGGACGACTTTGACGAAGAATTTGACCTGGACCCCGAAGATTACGAAAACCTTGATTTTGATGAAAATTGGAATTGAATCGGTTGTCTGTTGTCTGTTGTCGGTTGTCGGTTTATGGTTTTTTAAAACACCTCAACTTTTCAATAGAATGAATACCAAAAACCAAAAACTCATAACTCATAACTCATAACTCAAAACTCATAACTCAAAACTCATAACTAATAATTATGATAAACCTTTTCAACGCCCACATCACTTCACTATCAATTCACCGCGTGGGAAATAAAAGCAGAAACGAAGCCATTTTCCTTTCGGCCCAACCCTATAAAATGGATGATGAAATTGCGCCCCTGCTCAAGGAATTCTTTATGAAGCCCTTCCGCGAAAAGGAGGAGAACTATTTCAAATTTACACACGAGGCCGATTTGGAATTCCACGAGCTGCACAATAGCGCCTCGCGAATTTTTGAGGATCCACACGCCCTTCACGAGGAAAGCCGAAAAATTGCCGCCCATTTATACAATCAATCGGAACACCCACACATCAAAAGTGGCGAAGTGTATGTGGCCTACCTGGAAAACCTGCAGCTAAACAACGTGAAAATGGACGCTATCGGAATTTTTAAAAGTGAACTGAAACAGGACTTTCTTCAATTTTCAGAAAAGGAAAACCAATTGGACGCATTGCTTCAGCAGGGCGTAAACCTTAACAAATTGGACAAGGGCTGTATTATTTTCAATTCAGGAAAAGAAGACGGCTACAAAATTTTGTCGGTTGACAGTAACCGGTATGATACACGCTATTGGCTCGAGGGTTTTCTTGGCGTAGAAGCGCTTGCTGATGATAATTTTTACACGAAAAAATATTTAAAGTTCTGTCAGGATTTCGCCAAGGATGTGGTTTTGCCGGCGGAAGACAAAAAACAGGAAGTGATGTTTATGAACCGGGCGGTAAACCATTTCGCGAAAAACGACAATTTTGAGGAAACGGCATTTATGAATGAAGTAATAGACAATCCGGAGCTGTTGCCGGAATTCCGTCATTATAAATCGGAAAAAGCCCCGAAGTACAGCATTGAGGATCTAACCACTTTCCCCATTGCAAATACCGCAGTCACCGCTGCCCGGAAGAAGATCAAAAACGTGATAAACCTTGACACTAACATACAGATAAAGTTAGACTTCATCAATCCCGAAAGCGCCGAAAAATTTGTGGAAAAAGGATGGGATGAAGAAAAGCAGATGTACTATTATTTGGTGTATTTTAATAAGGAACAGAAGAGTTAGCTGTCGGTTGTCGGTTATCGGTTGAGAGTTACCTGAGAGAACTGATAACAGAAAACTGAGAACTGACAACCGACAACTGAAAACTGAAAACTAATTCCCCACTTCGCTGATGAATTTGATTCGGTAGAGGCGCAGTTCCTCTTCGTCATAATCGCCATCAAACTCGTCCATGGCCTCTTCAATTTTATCTGATTTTGCTTCAAGGAAATATTCGTGTATTTCTTCTTGTTGGTCTTCGTCCAAGACCTCATCGATCCAGTAATCTATATTCAATTTTGTACCGCTGTACACTATGGCCTCCATTTCCTTTATAAACTCGGGCATTTCCAGTCCCTTCGCATTTGCAATATCGGGAAGGGCAAGTTTGCGGTCCACGTTTTGGATAATGTACAGCTTCAACGAACTATTGCTTCCGGTAGATTTCACAATGAAATCATCTGGCCTTAATATATCGTTTTCCTCTACATAATGCTGAATCAACTTTAAAAATGATTTTCCGTATTTTTTTGCTTTTCCTTCCCCCACTCCATGCACATTTGCAAGCTCTTCCATTGTAATGGGATATTTTAGCGCCATATCTTCCAATGAGGGTTCCTGAAAAATCACGAAAGGTGGCAAATCCAGGTCATGGGCCACTTTTTTGAGTTCTGCCTTCAGTAGTTTGAAAAGATTTTCATCGGCTGCTTCGCCGGCTTTAGCGGTGCCCACGATAAGGTCGTCATTGGCTTCCTTAAAGGAATGGTCCTCAGTCATCATAAACGAGCTGGGCGATTCTATAAATTTCCTTCCCGCCTCGGTCAAATGGATTATGCCATAGGTTTCAATATCCTTTTTCAGATAGCCGGCCACCAACAGTTGGCGGAGCAACGCCATCCAATAGGCCGAGTCTTGATTGGATCCCGAGCCAAAATAGGGCTGATCATCGGTGCGGTGTGATTTTATGAGAGCGTTCACCTTTCCAATCAAGACATTGACAATTTCCTTGCTTTTGTATTGTTGGTTTGATTTTAAAACCACTTCCAACAATAATTTCGCGTCGTCCATTGCTTCGTGTTTTTTCTTTGGGTGGCGCATATTGTCGTCCATCATTCCGCCTTCCCCTGTTTCGTTGTCAAATTCTTCCCCGAAATAATGAAGAATGAATTTTCGACGGGACATTGAAGTTTCGGCAAAACCTACCACTTCCTGTAGCAGGGCGTGACCTATTTCTTGTTCGGCCACGGGTTTGCCGCTCATGAACTTTTCAAGTTTTTCTATATCCTTATAGCTATAAAACGCCAAACAATGGCCTTCGCCGCCGTCCCTGCCGGCTCGGCCTGTTTCCTGGTAATAGCTTTCAATACTTTTCGGGATGTCGTTGTGGATCACAAAACGTACATCTGGCTTGTCAATGCCCATTCCAAAAGCAATGGTGGCTACAACTACATCTACGTCTTCCATCAAGAACATATCTTGATGCTTCACGCGCGTCTTTCCGTCAAGGCCGGCGTGATAGGGCACGGCCTTGATTCCATTTACCTGCAGCGCTTGGGCGAGTTCCTCAACCCGTTTTCTGCTCAAGCAATAAATAATGCCGCTTTTGCCTTCATTCTGTTTTACGAAACGAATAATGTCAGCATCTATGTTCTTGGTCTTTGGCCTTATTTCGTAATAAAGATTGGGCCGGTTAAAAGAGGCCTTGAAGGTTTTGGCCTGCTGCATATTTAGGTTTTTCAGGATATCCTCCTGCACTTTGGGAGTGGCGGTGGCCGTGAGCCCGATAATGGGGATGTCTGCACCAATACGCTGAATGATGCTCTTTAGGTTTCGGTATTCCGGCCTGAAATCGTGCCCCCATTCGCTGATGCAATGGGCTTCGTCTATGGCCATGAACGAAATTTTCTGGGTTTGGAGGAAATTCACATATTCATCCTTGGTGAGGGATTCGGGCGCCACATAGAGCAGCTTGGTAACGCCATTGGTAATGTCATTCTTCACTCTTTTTACCTCAGTTTTATTGAGGGAGGAATTGAGCACGTGGGCAATGCCTTCTTCCGAAGAAAGCGCGCGTAGTGCGTCCACTTGGTTTTTCATGAGGGCTATCAGGGGCGAAACCACTATTGCCGTTCCATCCTGCATCAGTGCCGGAAGTTGGTAACAAAGAGACTTTCCGCCGCCCGTGGGCATAACCACGAACGTATTGTTACCCTCAAGGACGCTCTTTACCACGTCCTCTTGCAGGCCCTTGAAACGGGTGAATCCGAAATATTTCTTGAGAGCCGCGTAAATGTCAATATCTGCCACGTTTGTTTGATTTTGATAGGTAATTCAGTTTTAGCCAACAATACATTGTTTTACAGATTAACAATTGTAATTTTGCAACCGTATATGGCTAACTGCATCTTAAAGGAAAAAGTGTAAAATAGTATAAGATTTATGTCTTTAATTTATTTCTATTCTAAATATACTAATTTCTGACACAGTTACAAACATTCAAAAGCATTAAAATTTTGAACAAGCAAGAACGAATCATTTCCGTCGCGAAAAACACCATAGAGACCGAGAGTAAAGCCATAGCAAACTTAGCCACTTTGGTGGACGAAGAGTTTGCCGGCGCGGTGGATTATATATACCATTCCAAAGGGAGGGTAATTGTTACCGGAATAGGCAAAAGTGCCAATATTGCTACCAAGATTGTAGCAACCCTAAACTCCACGGGTACTCCCTCCATCTTTATGCATGCCGCCGATGCCATCCATGGCGATCTGGGTACCATTCAGGAAAACGATACGGTTATCTGTATTTCAAAAAGCGGAAACACCCCCGAAATAAAAGTGCTGGTCCCACTGATTAAGGCAATTGACAACAAATTGATAGCTATTACTGGCAACCGCGATTCGTTCTTGGGGCAACAGGCAGATTTTGTACTGAACGCTTATGTGGAAAAAGAAGCCTGCCCCAACAATCTGGCGCCCACCACCAGCACCACTGCCCAATTGGTAATTGGTGATGCCCTGGCGATGTGCCTTTTGGACCTCCGCGGGTTTTCGAGCAAGGATTTTGCAAAATTCCATCCGGGAGGATCCTTGGGAAAAAAACTGTATTTGAGGGTGAGCAACCTTACCTCCCTAAACGAAAAACCCCAAGTGAGCCCAAATACCGATGTCAAAAAGGTTATAGTTGAAATTTCCGAAAAAATGCTGGGCGTTACCGCCGTGGTGGAAGACGACAAAATTGTGGGCATCATTACCGATGGCGATCTGCGGCGTATGTTGACCCGGACCGATAATTTTGCAGGGCTTACCGCCAAGGATATTATGAGCCATAACCCAAAGATAATAGCCAACAACGCCATGGCAGTTGAAGCTATGGAAATGATGGACCATTACGGAATCACCCAGATTCTTGCCGAGGACAAAGGCAAATATTGCGGGGTGGTCCACATTCATAACCTTACCAAAGAAGGCATTATTTAATGAAGAAAAAAACTTCCGCAGAAAAAGAAATGTCCTTTTTGGACCATTTGGAAGAGTTGCGCTGGCACCTAATCCGTTCCACTGCGGCGGTGGTGGCCCTGGCCTTTGTTGCGTTTCTATTTAAGGATTTCATTTTTGACACCCTTATTTTCGGTCCTAAACGCACCGACTTCCCTACTTATAGAATGTTTTGCAACCTTTCCCGTTCCTTGGGGATGGACTCCTTTTGCTTTCAGGAAATGCCGTTCCGCATTCAAAGTAGAACCATGGCCGGACAGTTTTCAGCACACTTGTGGACATCCATTTATGCGGGTATTATCATTGCCTTCCCTTATATTCTTTATGAATTTTGGCGATTCATAAGCCCGGGCTTGAAAGCTAACGAACGCAACTCCAGCCGCGGATTTATTTTTATTGCCTCCGTGCTTTTCTTTCTTGGGGTGTTGTTTGGCTACTATGTTATTACGCCGCTCTCCATCAACTTTTTGGGAAGTTATCAGGTGAGCAAGGAAGTTTTCAATGATTTTGATTTGGACAGCTATATTTCGCTGGTCCGCACTTCGGTCTTGGCCTGCGGAATTATTTTTGAACTGCCCATTTTAATGTATATCCTAACAAAAATTGGTTTGGTAACGCCCGAGGGCCTTAAAAAATACCGCAAATTTGCACTCATATTTATCTTAATTATCGCCGCCATTATCACCCCACCAGACGTGGCAAGCCAGATTATAGTGGCCATTCCAATACTTATTCTTTATGAATTGAGTATCTTCATTTCAAAAGTGGTAGTGAAAAACCAAAAGAAAGAAGCATTGAGAAGGCAAAAGTTTGAAGTTTGAAGTTAATAGGTAATAGTTAATAGCCAATAGCCAATAGCCAATAACCAATAGCCAATAGCCAATAGCCAATAGCCAA
>JBEBRF010000017.1:0-31826 GCA_040394975.1 Aequorivita soesokkakensis | reverse complement strand
CATTTACTTTCGTTTATAGTTGTTTGTAACCGCTTGTAAATGGATATATATTTAAAAATCAATAAATTGTAATTTTTTGATTACCTGAGATTTTTATGTCACTGAACTATTGAAAAGAAATTATTTTAATTTCAATAAAGGAAATGGGAATGAATAGGGGAGGTTTTGAACTGCCCATTTTGGATTGTCTTTAGGTTTTGTGAAGGAAGTATTTATGCAAAACTTAGACAGTATAAATCATGACTTTTTAAGGAGAAACACTTATGCCGGGGCTCTAAGGGGCAAGAGTAGTTTTAACGACATCTGGGAAAAAAATAATTGTCAATAAAGCGGAATAATCACCAAGTGTGGCCCTTTAGTTCCATGGCCGCTCGCAGCACATCGCTTTGGCTGATTTGACCCACCAATTTCCCGTTTTTAAGGATTGGAAACCTTCGGTGTTTGGATTCAAGAAATTTAGTGGCCGCGTCCAGCACGTTCATTTCGCCATCTATGGTATCCACATTTTTTATCATGTGCTGTTCTACTTTAACATCTTCCATAGGATGGTTGTGATAGCGTGAATCACTGAGCTGTTTCATACAATCTCCTTCAGAAATTATTCCTACCAGCTCATTGTTGTCGTTCACTACCGGACCACCGGAAATCCTTTTTTTCAGGAGAATCTCCATGACCTCAAGAATGGATTGTTCCGGCTTAAAGGTGATAAGTTTACGGGTCATATAATCAGAAACCTTTATTTTTTCCGAAGAACCTTTTTGGGGCTTTGCCCTTCTGCCAATAAAACTTTTAATTCCCATGAGCACCGTTTTTTTGTGAACTTCTAATATAGTCAAATTTTATTAATTCCAAAGTATTCCTACTTTAAGTTGCTGAATTGTTGTAGTTTAAAAACTTCCTTCAATATTCCGAATCGCTTTAGCAATCCATAAATTATATTGTATTTTTAACAGCCTTAATGTTCCCAAATATGAAGAAAATTGACGCTTTCCTTTCTGTTCTTCTCCTTAGCAGTTTGGTTTTTTACAGTTTTTATAGTTTAATGCCGCAGTACAGTGAAAACGAAGTTGTTGCCTCGACTGATTTTTCTGTAGATCGAGCACTTATACCCTTGGACCAAATTTCAAAAAAACCACATTTTTTAGGTTCCGAAGGGCACGGGGAGGTGCGCAACTATCTTTTGTCGGAATTGGAAAAATTGGGCCTGCAGCCGCACATTCAGGAAGGGTTTAGTTTAAATCACGAGTCGAAAACCTTAAACAGGCCCATTAATATCGTAGCGCGCATTAAAGGTTCGGGGAACGGAAAGGCACTTTTGTTGCTTTCGCATTATGACAGTGCCCTTGTGCCATCGTTTGGCGCGAGTGATGCAGGCAGTGGGGTTGTTACCATTTTGGAAAGCGTTCGCGCTTATTTGGCATCAAAAAATCAACCGAAAAATGATATCATCATCCTGTTTTCCGATGCGGAGGAAATAGGGCTCGACGGGGCCAAACTCTTTGTGAACGAACATCCGTGGACCAAGAACATTGGTTTGGTCCTCAATTTTGAAGCTCGCGGAACCAGCGGCCCCAGCAATATGATTTTGGAAACAAACGGCGGAAATTCAAATCTTGTAAAAGCTTTTATAGAGGCCAATCCAGAATTTCCCGTGGCCTCTTCCTTAATGTACAGCGTCTATAAAATGCTGCCGAATGATACCGATTCAACAGTGTTTAGGACAGATGCAGATATTGATAGTTTTTTCTTCGCGTTCATTGACAGCCATTTTAATTATCACACGGCCAATGATACCATGTACCATCTCGATTGGGATAGCCTGATGCACCAAGGAAGTTATTTATTGCCATTGATACATTATTTCGCCGATGCAAATCTGTCAAAATTAAAATCGGAAACTGATAATGTGTTCGTGAATTTTCCGGGCCTAAAAATGATTGATTACCCATTTTCGTGGATTTTGCCACTGTTGGCGCTGGCCACCTTTCTTTTTCTGCTTTTTATAGGTTACGGTTTATATATTGGAAAATTAAATGGCAAAACAATGGCTTTGGGCTTTGCTCCACTTTTTCTCTCTGTGGTTATATGTGGCTTGATTGGCTTTTTTGGCTGGAAATTAATTTTGCTTCTCTACCCTCAATACACCGAAATCCAGCAAGGTTTTACATATAATGGGCATTGGTACATTGCTTTTTTTGTGGCTTTAACGTTGGCCCTCACCTTTGCCGTTTACGCAAAATTCACGAAACTTCAATCCCAACCATCATTTTATGTTGCTCCCTTATTCGTTTGGTTATTACTAAATGTGGCAATTTTTATCGCTTTAAAAGGTGCCGGTTTCTTTATCATTCCTGTGTTTTTTGGTTTGATTTCGTTTTTCATACTGTTGCGGCAAGAAAGACCGAACCTAACTGCAATGGTTTTTTTGGCGGTGCCCGCACTTTTTCTTTTGGTGCCGTTAATCCAATTTTTTCCGGTGGGCCTCGGGCTGAAAATGCTTGTAGTAAGTTGTGTGTTTACGGTATTGCTTTTTTCGTTGCTTTGGCCCATTTTTGGGTTTTACAAAAGGAAAGGACTTATGGCCGTTGCCTGTTTTGTGTTTGCCGTTTTCTTCTTTTTCAAGGCACACGCAATGAGTGATTTTTCAGAGGAACGCCGAAAACCCAACAGTCTTGTATATCTTTTTGATGCAGATTCGCAAAAAGCATATTGGCTGACGTATGACCGGATAATAGACGAATGGACGGAGCAATATCTGGGAAAAAATCCAGCGGAAGCATCACAAATATTGGAGGATGCGGCCTATAATAAATATGGTGCTAATTTCAGTTTTGTCGCGCCGGCACCCTTGCGGGATATTCCGAATTTTGAAATAATTGTAGAAAGCGATACTTTGGAAGATAATTTAAGAAAAGTGAAATTTACCCTCGTGCCCAAACGAAAGGTGAACAAAATTGACCTTTATTCCATTGGGGACACTCAATTTAAATACTTGGAATTCAACGGAAAAAATGCTATCGGCATTGATACTGTAGCGGGCTATAGAGGCACCAAGAATAAGGCGCTATTAAATTATTATGTTTCGCAAAATGATTCGCTGAAAGTGGTTTTATCTGTAGAAAAGAATGCTTCCCTTTCATTTAAAGTTATGGAATATTCTTTTGATTTAATGACAAACCCGAAATTTGATATTGCCGAAAGACCAGCCTACACCATGCCAAAACCATTCGTGATTACCGATGCCGTTGCAGTGAGGCGCAGCTTTTCAATAGATTCAATACCGTCCAAGATCCAAGATTCGATACCTACAACCTTTGAAATTCCAGAAGAAAATGAATAAAACCATCGCCATTGCTGGCCTTGGGTGGCTTGGCCAACCTCTGGCTTACCGACTTGCTTCCGTGGGCTACACCGTAAAAGGTTCCGTAACTACCGTGGAAAAAGCTACCCTGTTGCAACAAAGCGGGTTTGATGCCTATCCGGTAGAAATTTCGGAGAACGGAATAGCCGGCGAATATAAAGCCCTTCTTAGGAATACAGACTGTCTCATTATAATGATCCCGCCCGGACTGCGAAAGAATACGGGCTCAGACTATGTGTTGAAAATGGCACATTTGCTGGTGGCCATTTCCGAATCTTTGGTTTCAAAAATAATTTTAGTGAGCAGTACCTCTGTTTATGCCAATTCGCAAGGAATGGTAACCGAAAGGGACGAGCCCAAACCGGAAACCCTGGCCGGAAAACAACTGCGCCAAGTTGAGGAATTGTTCTTCCACTCAGACAACATTGAGACTGCTATTGTGCGTTTTGGGGGTCTGATAGGGGGCAATAGAAATCCCGCAAAATACCTTGCCGGCCGAAAGGATCTGGCAGATGGCTTGGCTCCCGTAAATTTGATCCATCGGGAAGATTGCGTCAATATTTTAATGGAAATTTTAAAGCAAGATGCTTTTGGACAGATATTTAACGCCGTAAACCCAAACCACCCCCTAAAGTCAACGTATTACATTCAAAAGACAAAAGAGCTGGGCCTTGAACCGCCAACATTTGCCCCGGGAAAGCATGCCGAAATTTTTAAACAGGTAGATTCGGAATATGTGAAATCGGTGTTGGACTACTCCTTCAAATTTTCAATTTAGGGAGCTCATTAGATTCCCGGTTTAGCCGTTATTATATATTAAAAAAAGGAGCCATTTGCGGCTCCTTTTTTTTAATTTTTTTGGAATATCATTTTACCAAATTCGCACCCTATCTTCAGGGGCGAGGTACATAGGGTCGCCTTCCTTAATATCGAACGCTTCATAAAACGCATCAACGTTCAGCAAGGGTTGTGTAGCACGGACCATGCCGGGAGAGTGCGGATCGGTTTTTACTTGGTTCCGAAGCGCTTCATCCCGCGATTTTGTTCTCCACACCGTGGCCCAACTCATAAAGAATCGTTGCTCTGGCGTGAAACCGTCAATGTTTTCGGGCCTTCCATTTTCTTTGTAAAAACGTTGTAAACCGTCATACGCCCCAAGTATGCCACCAAGGTCGCCAATGTTTTCGCCCAATGTGAATTTTCCATTGATGAAAACGCTGTCCAACACTTCAACGCTGCTGTATTGATCGGCAAGTTTATTGCCCCTTTCCGTGAAGTTCTTAAGATCGGTTTCAGTCCACCAGTTTACCAGGTTTCCGTTGGCGTCAAAGCGGGAGCCGCTGTCGTCAAACGCGTGTGAAATCTCGTGGCCTATAACGGCTCCAATTCCTCCATAATTTACGGCTTCGTCTGCTTTATAATCATAAAAAGGGGGTTGAAGGATTGCGGCCGGGAATACTATTTCATTGTTGAAAGGATTAAAATAGGCATTTACCGTTTGGGGGCTCATTCCCCACTCGGTGCGGTCAACTGGCTCGTCTATTTTTGAAAGATTGTCCTTAAAGTTCCAAGTTTGCACGGCCACCATATTGTCATAGAAAGTATTGCCGGGCTTAACCTCCATGGAAGAATAATCTTTCCATTTGTCAGGATATCCAATCTTTACGATGAATTTGTCCAGTTTTTCGATGGCCTTCACTTTGGTACTGTCGCTCATCCATTCAAGTGCGTTTATGCGGTCTTTGTAGGCTGCTATAACGTTAGTGATCATGGCTTCGGCTTTTTGTTTGGCCTCCGGCGGAAACATCTCGTCCACATATAGTTTTCCCAGCGCTTCGCCCAAACTTCCGTTCACGGTTGCAAGCGCTCGCTCGGTGGCGGGCTTTTGTTTTTTGGTTCCGTTTAGGGTTTGGCTGTAAAAGTCCCAATTGGCTTTGTCAATTTCGGTTGTCAACATTCCTGAGGAATTGTTCAGGGTTGACCAGCGCATTACCGTTTTCCAGGTTTCAAAATCTGGGTTTGAGAAAATCTGGTTTAGCGTGGCCATATATTTTGGCTGCATCACGATTACCGTATCCATTTTTTTGGTTACTCCCATATCCTTAAAAGCCTGTTCCCATTTAATTTGTGGAAGCATTTTTTGTAATTCTGCCACGCTTTTTGGATTGTTGAAGTTTCTGAAATCACGGCTTTCCACTTTGTCCAATCGAGGAGTGGCCAGTTTGGTTTCAAAAGCGAGGATTGTCTCCGCCTGTTTGCGGGCTGATTCTTCCGAATCACCTAAAAACTGCAGCATACGGGTAATATGGTCCACGTACTGTTCGCGAATTTTTACCGATGCAGGATCGGTATTTGTATAAAAATCACGGTTGGGAAGGCCCAGCCCCCCGGGGGTTATATAGGCCGAGTTCATGGCGCTGTTGTTAGGGTTTGAAAATGCCGCAAGCCCTAAGAATGGTTGCGAAACTGCCACGGCATCCTCGCTTATCAATTTCTGGAAATCTGCAATGGATTTCATGGCGGCTATTTTCTCCAGTGTGGGCTTTATTGGGTCTATTCCTGTTTTATTTCGAGCAACGGAATCCAGTTTAGATTCGTAGATCATCAGGGCTTTGGCTTGGTCAGTTTCGGGGGCGTACTTGCCGCTTTCCTTGGCTTTGGCCAGAATGTTCAGCATATCGGCGTCTGTCTTTTTCCGAAGGATGGTGAAGCCTGCCCAACTGGTTTGGTCATCTGGAATTTCATTGTTTTTCATCCAGTTTCCATTCACGTAATTGTAGAAATCTACTTTTGGGCTCACGGTGGTATCCATGTTTGCCAGAATAATGCCGTGGGGTTCGGTATCTGTTACCGCAATTTCTGTTTTTTCTTTACAGGCTGTTGCTGCTACAGCAACTACTGCAAAAGCCAATACAGGTTTAAAAAAATTAGTTTTCATTTGATGATTTTTGTTTTAAGTATTTATGTGAAGTTATGCTCAAATTCATAAGTGGCTCAGTGCCCGGAAATGTTACATTTTTTTATTCTTTTTGTCCTGAAGCTCAAGGTTTATTATAGAGTCTTGGAAGCGTTTCTGCTTTTCAAGTTCATGCTGTTCATCTTCCCTGCGCTGAAAATCAATATTGTCCTTTTGAAATTTCTCATTTAACTGAACGATAAGGTGGGTGATGGCCGTATTCATTTCATCCATTGCATTTTGAACTTTTGAGGAATCCACCGCGGGCAGGTGTGAAGCTTGATATAGCATTGCCGAACGTGTTTGGAGTACCAACAGCCTGCTTTTGATGGGCTTGGTATTTAGAGTGTCAGGAATTTTTTTTAACAGCGAATCGGAATATTGCTTGAGAAGCTCAGAGCGGTTGTGCAAATCTTGATAACTGCTTCCGTTCATCTTTTGCGCTTCCGCGAGAAAATCTTCCAAAATGCCCCAATGCACCGCTTGCTCCTTGGCTGGTGGTGAAAGTGCCGGAAATTCAAAACCCTTTTCACCAAAAATCTTGGAAGCATCGATGGAAGGGAATCTGTCGGTATTTTCATCGGGATTATTTCCGCAGGAAAATATAAAGCCAATGTTAAGTATAATCAGGATTAAAAATCTCATAAAACACAAAAGAGGCACAAAGATACTGGTTATTAACCAAATGGCATATTAAATATTTAAATGCCAAAAGAGCCGATAATATGTATATTTACACTTCATTTTTTGAACCCTTGAAACACATGAAAAAACGCATTTTGATAATTGGCGCCTGCGGGCAAATAGGAACGGAATTGACGATCTATTTGCGGAACAAACTGGGGAGAAACAAGGTAATTGCAAGCGATATTCGCGAGGGCGATGATGAGTTGATGAAAAGCGGTCCTTTTGAAATTTTGGACGCCACAGACTATAATGCGGTAGAAGAGGTGGTGATGCGCCATGAAATAACAGAAATATATTTAATGGCCGCCATGCTTTCTGCAACGGCAGAGAAATTTCCCATGAAAGGATGGAACCTCAATATGGACTCCCTATTCCATGTGTTGAACCTTGCAAAGGACGGAAAAATAGACAAGGTTTTCTGGCCTTCCAGCATTGCCGTTTTTGGGCCTTCCACCCCAAAAAGAGATACTCCGCAACACACCATTATGGAACCCAGCACGGTTTACGGAATCAGCAAGCAAACGGGCGAACGCTGGTGTGAATATTATTACAGCCGGTATGGGGTGGATGTGAGAAGCGTGCGCTATCCCGGATTGATAAGCTATAAAACCCTTCCCGGCGGAGGCACTACCGATTATGCGGTGGACATTTATCACAAAGCCCTGAAACACAAAAAATACGTGTGTTTTCTCAATGCCGAAACTACTTTGCCAATGATGTTCATGGATGATGCCATTCGCGCAACGGTAAGCATTATGGATGCGGCACCAGAAAAGATTAAAGTGCGAAGTTCCTATAATTTGGCGGCCATGAGCTTTAATCCGGAAGAAATTACAGAAAGTATCCAAAAACAGATTCCGGAATTTAAAATTAGTTATGACCCGGATTTTAGACAGGCTATTGCAGATAGCTGGCCGCAAAGCATAGACGATAGCCACGCGGAGGCAGACTGGAACTGGGAAAGCAAAATTTCACTTGATGAAATGACCCAGATTATGCTTGAAAATTTAAAGGAAAAATATTAAGCCCTTTTTTCTTTTTCAAAAAAAATAAAACCGTTCAGAAAATGAACGGTTTTTTATATGGCCCATAGCCACCTATTTTAGTACTTTGTAGCCTCACCAAGAATCGAACTTGGATCTAAAGTTTAGGAAACTTCTATTCTATCCGTTGAACTATGAGGCCGTGCAATTGGCCCCAAATTTAAAAATTTTTGAACTATAAGGCGTTTTTCTGTTCCGATATCTTCGAAGTTTTCAACAATAAAAAGGATAGAATCTGGGGAAGTCTATCCTTTTTCTGTTTCAGACTATGCCTCACAACTTACACAGTCTTTTTTCTGCGCAAATTTTTGGGCGGCATTCATGCTGTGTTGATAGTAAAGAGATTTTAACCCGAGCTTCCACGCCGTTACGTGAATTTTGTTTATTTCCTTTACGGGCATTTCGGGGTGCACGATAATATTTACTGACTGGCCCTGGTCTATATGGTTCTGGCGGTTTGCGGCTTGATAAATAAGGTCCATTTGGTCTATTTCAGAATAGGTTTTGAAAACGTCTTTTTCTTCTTCGGTCAAAAAGTCAAGATGTTGTACCGACCCGTCGTAATCACGTATATTTCTCCATACATCCATGGTGTTTTTCCCTTTTTCTTCAAGCAATTGTTCCAAAAAGGGATTTTTTATGGTGGTCTTTATTTTGGCAATATCCTTTACGTAAACGTTGGACCAAATGGGCTCAATGCCTTGTGATACTTGGCCCAAAATGAAGGCAGATGAAGTTGTTGGCGCAATGGCATTTAGTGTAGCGTTTCGCCTTCCATAGCCTTTTAGCACCGCGGGCTCGCCAAAAAGGGCTGCAAGTTCTTCCGAAGCTTTGTATGATTTCTCTTTGATTTCCCTAAAAACCTCACTGTTCAGGTCATAGGCTTTTTGACTGTTCAACGGAAGCATTTTTGACTGCAACAATGAATGCCATCCCAAAACGCCCAGTCCCAACGCGCGGTTGTCCTTTGCAAAGTTGTAGGCTCTCTCCATAAATAGGAAAGTCTGGCGATCCTCCCTGCTTTCGGAGTCTCGATATGCTTCCAGTTTTTCGATGAATTCAGTGATAACCGCATCCAAGAAATAGACCATGGTTTCTACTGCGTCTGTATCTTTCCATTTGTCGTAATGCAGCAGGTTGACCGATGAAAGTACGCAGACAAATGACCAATTTTCATTGGATGGCAACATAATCTCGGTGCAAAGATTGCTTGCGTAAATGGGCAGGTTTTTGTCCTTATATACATCTGCCGCAAAATTATTGGCGTGGTCCTTAAAGAAAATGTAGGGATAGCCCATTTCGCCCCTTCGCTGCAATACTTTGGCCCAAATGGCGCGTTTTTCCTCGTCACCATCTACCATTTGTTGCATCCATTGGTTGGTTACCGTTACCCCGTGGGTTAATTCCTGTATGGGGTTTCCTTCGGTGCCAATTTCAAGGAATTCCATGATATCTGGATGCTCAACGGGCAAATAGGGGGAAAAGCGTCCGCGTCTAACAGAGCCTTGACTAACCACATCTACCATAGATTCAAATAATTGCATGATATGGACTGCGCCTGAGGCCTGCCCATTGTTTTTTACTTCGGCACCGCGGTGCCTGATTTTTCCAAAATAGCCGGAAGTTCCCCCACCCAGTTTTGACATCATGCCCACCTCAGATTGGGTGAAGAGGATGTTGCCCATATCATCATCAATATGGGAGCCGAAACAGCTAATGGGCAGCCCTCTTTTCTTCCCGAAATTGGACCAAACAGGTGAAGCCAAGGAGAAGAATCCTTCAGACATATAGTTGTAAAACTTTTCGGAATATCCCGGGATTCCCAGAATTTCTTCGGCCCTATTGGCAATTTCTTGAATGCGCTCTTCGGCGGTAACCCCGGGAGCGAGATAGCCGGATGCCAAAAAGTTGCGGCTGTGCTCGGTGAGCCATTCAAAGCCTTGTTTTTCTTTTTCGCCATTTTGGTGGAGGGTTTCCTTCCTTGCGTTAACGAGGTTGCTGGTTTCTGAAATGGTTTTGGAAGGGGTCGATTGCAGGTTTAGGTCTTGGGTGTTCATCATTTAAAAAAGGTCGTCACTGGTTATACTTTGGGTTCTTTTGCTGTAATTAATGGAGCGCTTCACGAAGAAATCACCGTGCTTGGTACCTATAATTTCGTCGTCAAACCATTCGGTCTGTAGCAATAGGCTTTGGTCAATGTCAAAGATTTTATTGATCCCGATGCTTTCAAGGGATTTGTTGAAGCGGTTTTTTATAAACTCATTCACAACGTTCTTGGGCAGAAAATCCAGTTCGCCTTCTTCAAAAATCCAATCTACTATTCGGCTTTCGGCGGTAAATGCCTCTTTGCAGACCTCTTGGATCATGCTGTTGTAGTTTTCATCAAACCATTCTGGGTTTTCGTCCTTGATTATTTTGATGAGGTCTATCCCAAAATCACCGTGAATTTGTTCTTCTTTGGAAGTTGCTTCCACAACATTGGAGATTCCTTTTAGCATGTTTTTGTGCTTGTTGAACGCCATGATAATGAGGAATTGAGAGAAAAGCGAAACGTGCTCTATAAAAAGGGAGAAAAGCAGTATGGATTCGGCATATTCCTTTTTGTCGTCGCTCTTGGCGTTTTTTAGGGCGGTTTCCAAATAATGGACGCGCATCATTATAACGGGTTTTTTCTTTAGGTTTTGAAATTCCTCGTTAAGCCCCAATATTTCCAGCAGGTGTGAGTAGGCATCGTGGTGCCTCACCTCACTTTCGGCAAAAGTGGCGCCCACTGAGCCTATTTCTGGTTTTGGCATTTTGTGGTAAATGTCGCCCCAAAAACTTTTTACCGCTACCTCTATCTGTGAAATGGCGAGCATGGTGTTTTTTATGGCGCTTTGTTCAACTGATGAAAGTCGCGTTTTGAAATCCTGGATATCACTGGTAAAGTTAAATTCCGTATGGATCCAGTAGGAATGGCGTATGGCCGGAACATATTCATAAAGCGCGGGATACTCATAAGGTTTTAGGTTTATCCGTCTTTCAAAAATGTTCAGTTTGCGCTTTTGGGTCTGTTGGTTTCTGTAAAGGATATATCGTTTTGCCACATCAAAAAACCCGTTTTCCATCAGCTTGGTCTCCACCAAATCTTGAACTTCCTCAACCGTGGGAATATATTTTCCGTTTAGGTCTTTTCTTTCCACCAGCGCGGCATAAACGCCTTCGGAAATAAGTTGGGCAGCTTCAGGCCCACCTTGGTTTGCGGCGTTCATGGCTTTTAATACGGCATCTGCAATCTTCTGTGAATGAAATGGTTTTGTGGTGGAATCTCTTTTGATAACGTGGGTAATTTCCATGGCAGGGAATACTAAAAATTAGGAATTAATTTGAAGTATAAATATGAAAATATAATCGGGGCGAAAGGATGGAGGCCCAAAATTGTTGTCCAATGTTTATCAACAATTTTGAAGAGCATTTCCGAAAGCTTTCTAAAATCGAATTTTACCCTGTTATTTTTTAAGCCGATTGCGCAGTAAACAGAGCACGCCAATTTCTTCCTTTGAAAGATTGTTGGCTTTTTTCATTAATTGGTTAATTTCTTTTTCGAAAAAGTTCAGCGTGCGCCCGTTCATATAATCATCAATTACCCGCGGATCAATGTATGAACTTCGGGCCACGGCAGGGGTGTTGCCGAGTCTTTCGGCCACGCGGTTTACGGCTTCCTTTATATTTTTGTCCAAAAGCGCCTGTTCCTTTTTTTCCACGACCCCGAGTTCGTCCAAGGCTATGGCGGCAATCATTGTTCCGGCCCAGGTCCTGAAATCCTTTACGGAGAATTCCTCGCCCATTACTTGGTGTATGTAGGCGTTTAGGTCATCGCTTTTTACGTCAACTATGTTGTTGTTTTCGTCCAGATATTTAAAAATTTCATACCCGGGCATTTGGTCCATCTCCCGTACAATTTTGGCCAATTTTTTATCAATGATATGCTTTTGCTGTTCCTGACCGGATTTTCCGTTATATGAAAAGATAAGTTCGTCTCCAATTATCTTGAGGTGCTTGCTGCGCATTGTTGTTAGGCCGTAAGTGGCATTTTCTTTTGAATATGCTTCGCTGCCGGGCCTGAAGAAAGCCGCTTCCAGCAGACGGACCATCGTGGCCATCACCTTTTCCCGCGATAGTTTCCGCTTGCGCAAATGTTGGCCCGTAACCCGCCGCATATGTTCCAGCCCATCGGCAAAGGCAATGATGCGGTCAAACTTTTTGGCGTTTTGGCGTTTGGTGTGTTTGGGGTGGTAGATGTATTGTTTGCGCCCCTTGGCATCGCGGCCCGTAACGAGGAGGTCCGCATTTCGGTTTTCACTTATTGCTACATCAATCCAAGCTGGGGGAATGACGAGCGATTTTATCCATTCCCTGATTTCCTTGTTTTTTACGGTTTCCCCTTTTTCGTCTTTATAAGCAAACCCTTTTCCGTGTCTTCTTCTGTGGAACATTTTTTTTAAATAAAAGTAAGACAATTATTAAGTTTAAAAATCCCTTGGGAAAGGCGTATTAATGTTAATTTTGAATTCTGCAAATAGATGTGGAAAATGCGGCGATAAATTCTTTGCCGTATCGCAAAATCGTCCATATTTGGGTGTTTAAAAAAAGCGATTACAAAATCCACCGAGTCAGAAGTTTTGCGTTGGTTAAAGCCGTAACCAAACCCCCAATCAAAAATTCAGTATTTTTGCAAACTATGGAATTAGCATCAAAAGCAACAATGATATTGACCCAAATAGGTGGCACGAACACCAAACTTGGCGACTTGCGGAAACTTGCGCACGATATTAAAAAAGATCACAAACTGGCAATGGAACTTTGGGAGAGCAAACAATTTTTTGCCCGACAATTGGCTATCCTGATCATGGACAAAAAGCAACTTTCACAAGCGGTTATTGACGATTTGGTTAACGACATGCAGCAACACGCCGAAACTGAAAAACTGCAACTCATGGATTGGCTTATGGCAAACCAACTTATGAAAGACAAAAAGACAATTGCCCTGATTGAGGGTTGGGAAGATAGCCCATCATCCCTGCAACGGCGCACTTTTTGGTACTATCAAGGCCGGTTGCGCTGGGTAGGCCAAACGCCGCCGCCCAACAGTGAAGCGCTCCTTTCAAAAATTGAAAAGAAAATTGAAAATGAAGCGCCCGAAGTGCAATGGGCAATGAATTTTGTTGCGGGACAAATTGGGATTTTTCAAGAAAAGTATCGAACAAGATGCGTGAATATTGGGGAGCGAACAGGGCTTTACAAAGACGAAAAAGTGGCCAAAAATTGCACTCCAAACTATTTGCCGAAATTCATTGCTATTCAAGTGGAAAAGCTTAACAAACAAAACAAACTTAAAATATGAATAAGGAAGTAACAGCGTATATCGAAAACGCAGCAGCGGAACAAAAGGAAATTTTGGAAACGGTGCGAACACTGATTCATCAAGCCGTGCCGAATGTTTCTGAAGAATTCAAATGGAGCCGTCCCATCTTTAAGACTTCAAAGGATTTTGCCTATTTGCAAGCCAATAAAAATCACGTAAATCTTGGTTTTTACAAAGGTTTTGAAAACCTAAATGACCCCAACAAGCTATTGGAAGGAACCGGGAAAACGATGCGGCACATCAAACTTAAAAAAGCTTCAGACATTGACGGTGAATTATTGAAGGAATGGTTTGTAACGTTAACTACCGAATAAGGAATAGAATGAAATTGGAAGTAGTTGTGAAAACCCTCAGAAAAAATCTTTCAGAAAAAGAAAAAACCTAACAGTAAGAAGCCTTGTTACCATTGGGATTTCAATGGAACGCTATTCCTAAATCTATAGTTTAGAATAAATTATTTATTATCAAATGATTTTTTTAACCTAATAAAAGCATCATACAAAATTTCAGCATTTTCAAGACCACCAATACCCAATTTATTTCCTTCCGGTCTTTCACCTAAAAAACAAAAGCCACTCAATTTCTTGAATGGCTTGCTGTTGTTAAGCTCCTCCTCTTGGGCTCGAACCAAGGACCCTCTGATTAACAGTCAGATGCTCTAACCAACTGAGCTAAGGAGGAATTTTGCGTTAGCGGTTGCAAATATACCTCTTTTTTAATTCCATCAAAATAAAAAAATAAAACTTTCTTGATTTCTTTTGGAAAGCTTCTTTCGAGGGTAATCTATAAATGTGGTTAATGTGCATTTATTTTCTTGAGCAGCACGACACTGGCGGGCGATGTGCTCTTGGTGAGCAGTTGGCGGGCCTCTTCCAGTTTATTTTCTTTTAAAAGAGTGAGGGCCAAATAATACTGTGCCTCTTCGAAAAAAGCACTTGCTGGTTTTTCCTGGGCTGCCTGTAAGTACTTTTTTGCCTGTCGGGCGTTGCCATTTGCCAAATTGGCGACTCCCAGAAAATATACAACTGTATCATTTTCGGGATTGGCGGCGTATATTGTTTCCCAACGGGAAATGGCCTCGTTATATTCCTGTCTTTTGTAATTCACCATGCCGTAATAAAAATCATAATTCACCGAGGTGCTCATTGTGGTGGGCAGTCCGGGGTCCGGCCTAAAGTTTTCGGCGAACAGTTTTTGTGGAGAATTTCCATTGCTGAAAATTGCCCAAGTACTTACCGCAATGAGAATTACGACGGATGCGGCCAAGGCCATCCATCCGGGAGTTACCCAGTTTTTTGTGGGGAGGTCCACAATTTCAGAGTGGTAGCCGTCCAATGATTTTTTAAGGAAATGTTCTTCCACCTCATACATAAGCGCTTTTTGGGCCAGGACGAGCGAGCGGAAGTTGGGGAAAAGTTTCATCCGTTTCTCGAATTCTACCTTTTCCTGTTCGTCCAGTGCATTTAGCAAATACGCATCAATGAGCTCTTGGGAGGCTTGATGGTCGTGAATGTTATTGTTTGGATCCATTGGGGATAATTTGAGTCATTTTTCTGAGTTGTTCCTGGCAGCGGTATTTAGCATTGCGTGCCGATGCTTCGTCCATGGACATAATTTCAGCTATTTCCCTAAATGATTTTCTTTCAAAATAGAATAGTTTCATCATCAACTGGCAACGTTCGCCTAAGTGTTCTATGGAATCCATAATGATCTTGATTTTTCTATTTTGACTTTCGGTTTCCTCCATTTCGGGTTCTTGGTATTCTATTTCACGATTTATGAAAGTTGTGTTTTTATATTTCATTGATCGTAAATGGTCCAGCCATTTATACTTTGCAATTTTAAATAGGTAGCCATTAATGGCCGTTTCCGTTTGGGCCGAAAATTTATCTTCTTTTATGTTTCGCCACATCGCCACAAAGGCTTCTTGATAAATATCCTTTGCTTGTTGCTCATCGCCGTTGTTTTTAAGGACATAGCGTTTTACTTTCCCAAAATTGGTTTTATATAATTCTTTTAGGGTGGCCGCGTCATTTTGTTTCACGAGCACGACCGTCCTGTTTAATGGCAAAGCGATGGATTTTTTTTTGCTGAGATTATTCATTCGTCATAAAAACAATACAGAAAGATACAATTTATCTGCAATGGTTTATAAATATTTGGACAACTTAAGGTGAAAGGAACCTTTATTCGGATAAATGGACCCGGGCCTTTCCTCGTTTATTGTTCAAATGTCGAAAATACAGCTTCGCCATTATAAACAAATCGGGAAGGGTGGGGAATTGTCATCACTGTTTTTAAAAATAATGTTGTGGATGCGCGCCAAGTGTTTTTATTAATTTAGTCTATCCCGCTATTCGAAGAGCCATCTGTAGATATCGTTTCCGTTGGCGAAGAGCACCAGGGCAATCAAGATAAAGAAACCTACCATTTGGGCATATTCCATAAATTTGTCGTTGGGTTTTCTGCCGGTCACGATTTCGTAGAGCAGAAACATAACGTGGCCGCCGTCCAATGCTGGAATGGGCAAAATGTTCATAAATGCGAGAATGATGGATATCAATGCGGTGGTGGCCCAAAAACTCTGCCAGTCCCAAACATCGGGGAAAAGACTTCCAATGGCGCCGAAGCCGCCAACTTGTGTGGCTCCTTTTTTAGTGAAAACGTATTTGAACTGTGATACATAATCTTTCAGCGTGTTGTATCCATATCCAAAACCGCCCACGATGCTTTGTCCCAGAGAATATGTTATTTCGGTTTGCCCTATTTTTGAGATCAATTCCTCTCTGGAAAAGGTGATGCCGAAAGTTCCTTTTTCATTCGGTGTAACCTTGAGGGTGTCCAATTGGTTTTCCCTATTAATAACCAAGATGTTTTCTTTGTCTTTATTCGCTTTCGCTATGGTTTCAAATTCATCTAAATATGTAATTTCCTTTCCGTTAATGGAAACAATTTTATCTGTTTTCAGCAGCCCAGCCTTTTCTGCGGGAAAGCCGGCCCAGACGGAGTCCAATGTTACGCTTTGCCTTGGCATAAACGGAAAATGTGTGTCATTTTGGAACATTTTGGTGCCAGCATCTTCGGGAACTGAGATGGTTTCAACCGATCCGTCTCTGTGCTTTACTTCAACCGTTGAAACATCGCGCAAGAACATATACCGGTTAATGTCCATAACGTCTTCCAAGGGTTTTCCATTTACGGAAAGGATTTGATCCCCGTTGCGAAACCCGTATTCGTTAAATTGTTCGGCAACGGCAAACCCCTGTGGGATATCTTGGGAAGTGGTTACATTTCTTCCGTAGAAATAGAGGATTCCCATATAAATTACAAACCCCAATACTATATTCACCGTAACCCCGCCAAGCATAATAATGAGCCGTTGCCAGGCCGGTTTGCTCCGGAATTCCCACGGTTGGGGCGGCCCTGCCATTTGCTCCTTGTCCATGCTTTCGTCTATCATCCCGGCTATCTTTACATAGCCTCCCAAGGGTAACCAGCCTATTCCATAAACGGTTTCGCCAATCTTCTTTTTGAAAAGCGAAAATTTCACGTCAAAGAAAAGGTAGAATTTTTCAACCCGGGTCTTGAAAAGTTTTGCGGGAATGAAGTGCCCCAGCTCGTGCAGCACAATAAGCAATGAAAGACTTAAAAGTAATTGTATGGCCTTAACAGCGAATGGACTCATATGATTTTTATATAAAGTATTTTAGTGAATAGCCCCACGGGTTAAAAGTCGTTACCCTAATGGATGCTATCGGTGCTTTTTCTTTAGAATCTTTCGGTTTTCTGCAAAAAGCCGGACAAAAGTAACCTTTTAGAACTTGCAAAAAAAATAAGCGGTTCTATTCCCGCCACATTTTCAGCTATTTTTTTATGGTTTTATCTCCTTTTAATCGTGGCCGTCACGGGTGGATGTTCCATTCAATTGGATGAATTTGAATCAATAAGCATTGTTGCTGCAGCTGTGAATTCAGCGATTATTAGTATTTCGAGTGGCGAAATTCCACAAAAAAAAGGGAGCGAAGAAAAAAGGGAGGATAAAAAATTTTCGTGAAGCGGGTGTTTAGATTTCCATTGAAATTTGAATGTTAAATGTATTCAGTCCAATGGTATAAGAAACTATTTTTGCGGACAGATAATGGCGTTGGCCAAAAATTCGATATAATGCTCCGGTTTTTCAAGAAATATAAATTCTTTGCAATTTTCCTGTTCGTTCTCTCCGCTATCATTATCACGGTTATATACCAAATTATGGTTCCAAAAAAGTTCTTGAAAATCTATCAGCCCGCCGATGTTGCCCAGGAATTGGTGGACACTACCCTTCATTTTAAAAAGAAATATCACACCATAGCTGATTTTGAGCTGACCAACCAAAACGGGAAAACGGTAACCCAAGAAGATTATAAAGGTAAAATATATATAGCCGATTTCTTTTTTACCACTTGCCAGACCATTTGCCCCATAATGACGGACAATATGGTCAAAATTCAAGAAAAACTCAAGTTGGATCCCGGCATATTATTGCTTTCACACACCGTTACGCCTGAAATAGATTCGGTAGCACAACTCAAAAAATATGCTTTGGAAAAAGGGGTGGACGATCCAAAATGGAATTTGGTCACCGGCAGTAAAAAGCAAATCTATGATTTGGCGCGAAAATCATACTTAGTGGCCAAGGACGTCCCTTTTTCAGACAATGATTTAATCCACACAGAAAATTTTGTGTTGGTTGATAAAAAAAGACGCATACGCGGATTCTATGACGGCACCGATCCGGTGTCCATGGAAAAGTTGATGGAGGATCTCCAGATTCTGAAAATGGAGGACTGACGGGCCGCGGGCTTTTCTTCAGAATTTCCCAAAAAGTGGGACAGTACTTTTCGTACGTCCTTTTTTTCCTTTACTTTTGCCTTGTTTAAAATCAATCTAAATAAAAGATGGTTACAATCGCATCATTAAAAAAAGGACAGCGGGGCATTATCAAGGAATTCTCGGTAGATGTGGTTCCACTTAAACTTTTGGAGATGGGCTGTTTGCCGGGAAATGAAGTTTCCTTGGTTCAAACCGCGCCCTTCAATGATCCTTTGTATTTAAACATCAATGGCAGTCACCTTGCAATTAGAAGGGAAACAGCCCGTTTGATTGAAATTGATTTGATATAATATTTACAAACACCGGCTTTTTTTTGGAAAAAAGAAACGGCTGGGGCCGAAAGCGCCGGTTAATGAGCGAAGCCTTACTATGGCAAAACACATAAATGTAGCCCTTATTGGAAACCCCAATACCGGAAAAACCTCAGTTTTTAACCGGCTCACTGGGTTAAACCAAAAGGTAGGAAATTACCCCGGAATTACCGTAGAAAAAAAACTGGGCACCTGTAAATTCGGCAGGGCGTGTAAGGTTCATGTCCTTGACCTTCCCGGAACTTATAGTTTGAACGCTTCATCCATTGATGAAAATGTAGTTATTGAATTGCTGCTAAACAAAAACGACAAAGATTTTCCAGATGTTGCAATCGTGGTTGCCGATATAGAAAATCTTAAAAGAAACTTGCTGCTTTTCACACAAATAAAGGATCTGGGAATCCCTACTATTCTTGCCATCAACATGTCCGATAGAATGAAACGGAAAGCGATTTCGTTGGATGTTTCCTTATTGGAAGAAAAGTTAAACACTAAAATAGCATTAATAAGTTCGCGCAAAAATCTTGGTTTTGACTATTTAAAGGAATTGATTGAAAACTACAACCAACTTTCCACAAAACCAAGCCTGAATGCTTCCAGCATTTCCCCCGAATATTTTGACCGCTTGCGAAAAGCATTTCCCTCTCAAGATCTTTACAAACTTTGGCTGGTGATAACCCAGGATGTAAATTTTGGAACCCTAAACAGAAACGAGTTGAAAGGCGTTGCTTCCTTTCAAACGGAATCTGTCAGCAATTTGAAGCGGCTTCAGCAAAAAGAAACCGTGGCGCGCTACCAGTTTATAAACGAAACTTTAAAGGAAACGCTTGAAATTGATACTGCAAATGCGAAAGATTTAAGAAGCAGATTAGACAGGGTTTTGACCCACAAAGTTTGGGGCTACGTTATTTTCTTCGGAATACTTCTTCTAATTTTTCAGGCCATTTTCGATTGGAGCGCATACCCAATGGATTTTATTGACAGCACCTTTGCCTTGCTTAGCGAATGGGCTAAAACAACATTCCCCGCGGGGGATTTTACCAATTTGATTGCTGAAGGGATCATTCCAGGACTCGGTGGAATTGTTATTTTTATTCCGCAGATTGCCTTTCTTTTTCTTTTCATTTCCATTTTGGAAGAAACGGGCTATATGAGCCGCGTTGTTTTCCTGATGGATAAATTGATGCGCCGTTTCGGCCTCAGCGGAAAAAGCGTCGTTCCGCTTGTGGCAGGTACCGCCTGTGCAATTCCGGCAATTATGGCCACCCGGAACATTGAAAACTGGAAAGAACGGTTGATCACCATTTTGGTCACGCCCTTTACTACATGTTCCGCGAGGTTACCGGTTTATTTGATTATTATTTCACTCGTTATTCCTGATACCCGTGTACTGGGGATCTTTAGTTTACAAGGGCTTACCTTAATGTTTATGTACATTTTGGGCTTTGGGGCGGCAATTTTTTCAGCGTATATTTTAGATAAAATCCTAAGAATAAAAACAAAAAGTTTTTTTGTAGTTGAAATGCCTAACTACAAGCTTCCACTCCCAAAAAATGTATTGTTTACAGTAATTGAGAAAACCAAGGCCTTCGTTTTTGGCGCTGGTAAAATTATACTTGCGATTTCCATCATCCTTTGGGTCTTAGCCTCCTATGGCCCCGGAAATTTTAACCGTGCCGAAGAAATAATTCAAAATGAATATGCTTCCCAAAATCTCTCAAGCGAAGAAATAAACATGCACGTAGATTCCTTTAAACTTGAACATTCCTATATTGGCCGTGTGGGCCATGCAATAGAACCGGTCGTGAGCCCTTTGGGATATGATTGGAAAATCGGCATTGCCCTTATCAGTTCCTTTGCGGCCAGAGAAGTATTTGTGGGAACCCTTGCGACTATTTACAGTGTGGGCAGCGACGATGAACAAACCATAAAAAGCCGAATGGCCGCCGAGGTGAACCCCATTTTGGGAGGTCCACTTTTCAACTTTGCGAGCGGGGTTTCTTTATTGCTGTTTTATGCATTCGCAATGCAATGTATGAGCACGCTGGCAATCGTAAAAAGAGAAACCAACACCTGGAAATGGCCCATGTGGCAACTTGTGGTAATGACCGCGATTGCTTATGTATTGGCACTGGCGGCCTATCAAATTTTGAAGTAAATTAAAAAGAATTGAATTATGCAGATTTTATTAGTGTTTATTGCATTCTCACTGGCAGTGGGCTTTATGATAAAAAAGTTTGTGTGGAATCCATTTGAAAATGGTGAAAATAGGAAAAAGAACAAGCCTGGTGACCATTCCGATTGTGGTAGTTGTAGCTTTCTTTAATTATGGGGAAGAAGAAATTATCAGTTTTCTTGAAATCCCTAAATAGTTGTGGTTTGAAGACCTTTTGAGTATCTTTGCGCTATGCAAACAATTTTAGTTTTATTAGTATTTTCGGTAGCTGCGGGCTTTTTGCTTAAAAAGTTTGTGTGGAACCCTATTTTTGAAGGCCGTCAAAATTCATCAAATACGCTGGATGGAAATAAAACAAAATGCGGAAAAAAGGATTGTGGCTGCAACTAACTTATTGGTTCTTCTCTTCGCAAATCAACAAAACATAAGCCATATCTTTTCCCGTGCTTTCTGAAGTGGGATAGGGATTAAGCATAAGGCCATTGATTGAAAACTCATTAGAGCTATAAAGATTTGTATTCTTTACTTCACCACGTCTTATTTCGCCAAAAGTCAGCATTTTTTCTTCTTTATTTCCATTGAAAGTTACTTGAACTTTTACAATTGCACGCCCGGCCCAGATACATTCTACCCCGGTAGGACAGCGCGAATCTTCCACAACTTCCAAAAATTTTATGGAAACGTCTTTTAATTTAACGGTTTCTCCCTTTGCAATCTTTATAGCGATTTTTGGGGTCTCGGCGGAATCTTCCTGTCCGAAAGCAAAGGTTGAAAAGAGAATGATGATTGCTAAAAGTGAATTTTTCATGGTTTTGGTTTTTTCAATTTTAAAGATACTATAAAAAATAGTACCAGAAAACGGGCAATAAAAAATCGGTTTGTGAAAGTTTTGTTTTTAATTACCTATTTTATCCTCGAAAAAGAAAGAAATCCTCTTTCATCGGCTCTATCTTTTCATCTTTATTGTTTACAATGTATTCCAAAGATTTTTCAGTAAAGGCCAAACCTTTTTCCGTGAGGGAAACGATGCTATCTTTTATCTCGATTAGATTATTTTTTTCAGCTAAATCCAGCACCGTTCGAGCCTGAACTTCCTGCCAATTTATATGCTCCCGTAAATGGTTTATGTGCCTTTCACTTTTTTCATCATGACGGTTTAAATGTAGCAGAAAGGTAATAAGTGAAACTTCAATGCGTTGCTGTTTTTGCCGATAAAGTACTGAAATAAGTCCCTTTTTGGGTGCGAAAAGATATGCCGCCAAAAAGATGGTCCCCAATGTTGTAGCAATGGATCCTGAAATGGAAGCATCCAGAACATTTGCAACCCAGTATCCAGAAATTGCCGACATGATTCCGAATAAAATGGATAGCCAAATCATTTTTTTCAAATCTTCGGTAAGCAAATAGGCTGCGGCCGCGGGCGCTATCATTAAAGCTATCACTAAGATGGCGCCAACGGCATCAAAGGCACCCACTATCGTTATTGAAGAAACTGACATCAGCCCATAATGCATAACTATCGGTGATATTCCCAGCACAGAGGATAGCCCTGCATCAAAGGTGGTGACTTTTAATTCTTTAAAAAACAAGAGCAGAAGGCTTAAAGTAACCACTAAAATACTTCCCATTACCCATAATGACTTTGGCCCCCAATCTGTGCCTCCAACCCACAACCTGTTAAAGGGGGCGAAGGCCAGTTCACCTAACAAAACAGAGTCCACGTCCAAATGCACGTCATTCGCATTTTTTGCAATAAGAATCACGCCGATGCTGAACAGGACGGGAAAAACCAGGCCTATTGCGGTGTCTTCCTTCACTAAACCCGTTTTTTGGATAAACTCAACCAGAACAACGGTGATCACTCCCGTGAGGGCCGCCAAAAGAATTAGCAACGGTGAATTCAAATCCTGCGTAATAAAAAAACCCACCACAATCCCCGGAAGAATTGCGTGGCTAATGGCATCACTTATCAATGACATTTTCCGAAGCACCAAAAACACTCCCGGAATGGCACAGGCCACGGCCACAATGGCCCCAATAATCTGAATTTCAATCTGCGGGCTACTCATATCTCGGTTTTTTGGTAATATAATTCCTGCGCCTGCTCATAGCCTCTTGGGGTCAGCGCCCACTGTTGGCCATCTATGGTTATCCAGCCTTCGTTTTCCAACTTCTTTAATGAACTTTTTGTGAAACCTTGGAAATTATTCAGAATACGAATGGCGTGCGGATGCGAGATGTTTTCGTGAGCTTTCGCAATGCCGTACATAAACTGCAAGGTTTTCATCAGCCTTAAATCTTTTCGGTTTTTGCGAAAACGGACCTCCCGGAACAAGAGGCCTCTTTTAGGCGAAAAAATGAAGGAAAACAACACAAAAACCCCAGCTATCAGGACGATTACGGGACCGGTGGAAAGGTTGTTCTCACTGGCGCTGATGGCCGTTCCGAACACTCCGGAAAAAGCTCCAATTAAACCGGCCAGCACAACCATAGTTCCCAGATTGTTGGTCCATTGGCGGGCCGCAGCCGCCGGAGCGAGCAATATGGCGCTCATCAGCACTACTCCCACTGTTTGTAAGCCCAAAACAATTGACACCACGATTAGAAAAGTTATAAATATGTCTAAAAACTTGATATTGAAACCAAGGGTTTTTGTGTAATCCGAATCAAAAAGAAGAATTTTGAATTCCTTCCAAAAAAGAAGCATTGCAACAAGGGAAATTCCGGTTACAACAGTCATTAGTTGCACATCGCTCTCTACAAGTGTGGCGGCTTGGCCAAAGAGATATTTATCCAAACCAGCCTGATTGGCATTGGGTTGTTTTTGAATAAATGTGAGCAGCAACATCCCAAAACCGAAAAAGGTAGAAAGAATTAAGCCCAGTGCGGTATCGCTTTTTAAATGGGTCTTTGAAGTAATCCCCCGAATCCAAAACGTTCCTATTAGCCCACTAACCATAGCTCCCAATAACAGCACCCCGGAATCTTTTGCCCCAGTAATTAAAAACGCCACCGCAATACCCGGCAACGCGGCGTGCGAAATGGCATCACCCAATAAACTCTGTTTCCGAAGTACCGCAAAACTCCCCAACATACCACAAATTGCGCCCAATAGTGCCGTTCCCAGCGTAATAGTTCGCAGGGTATAATCTGTGGAAAGCAGCTCTAAATATTCGTGGATATTCATTTTTTATTGAATTTGTACCCCTAAATTTTTTTTACCATTTTGATATCTTCCGCGGCCTTTTATTTATTCACCGCTACTTTATAGTTAATTCCGTAGGTCTTGGTCAAGTTATCATCATTAAAGATATCCTTCACCGGGCCGGTGGCTATTTTTTTTACATTTAAAAATGTTACCCAATCAAAATATTCGGGAACGGTCTGTAAATCGTGATGTACCACAATGACCGTCTTCCGGGCCTTTCGCAATTCCTTAAGGATATTGATGATTGCAATCTCTGTGGTGGCGTCCACCCCTTGAAAAGGTTCATCCATAAAATATATGGAAGCGTCCTGCGCCAAGGCCCTTGCCAAAAATATGCGTTGTTGCTGGCCCCCGCTAAGTTGGCTTATCTGTCTGTTTTTATAGGAAAGCATCCCCACTTTTTCCATAGATTCCAAGGCAATTTTTTTCTCTTTCTGTCCGGGGCGTTTTATCCACCCTAACCTGCCATAGGTGCCCATTGTTACCACGTCCAATGCGGTTGTGGGAAAATCCCAGTCCACACTTTCTTTTTGGGGTACATAGGCTACCAACTTTCTTTGTGCGGCATAGGGTTTTCCATAAATGGAAACGGTGCCCGCAATGGGTTTAATGATGCCCAAAACAGCTTTTATGAGCGTAGATTTTCCTGCTCCGTTTGGCCCTACGATGGCCATTAACACCCCTTCGGGGACTGAGAGGTCAATGTCCCATAACACCGGTTTGTAGTTGTACGCCACGGTAAGGTCATCTATCTTTATGGCCAGTCTTTGGTTTTCCATGATTTTAGGGTTTTGTTGCCTTATTTCAGTGCCTTGACAATGGTATTTACGTTGTGTTTAAACATTCCAATGTAGGTTCCTTCACTACTTCCGGGATCGCCCAGAGCGTCACTGTAGAGTGAACCTCCAATTTCAACATGGTGGTTTTTTGAAAGTACGGATTGCTGAAGGGCTTCAATGGTACGCCTTGGGACGGAGGTTTCAACAAAAATGGCCTTAATGTTTTTTTCAATGATGAATTCCGAAAGATTTTGAACGTCTTTTACGCCGGCCTCCGTGGCTGTGGAAATGCCCTGTAGGCCCACAACCTGAAAACCGTATGCTTTCCCGAAATAATTAAAGGCATCATGGGCGGTGACCAAAATGCGTCTTTCCGCCGGTAAGATTGCAACGGTTGCTTTAATTTCAGAATCAAGTGCGTCCAGTTTTTGCTGATATTTTTTGTTGTTTTTTGAATAGCTTTCGGCATTGGCAACATCTGCTTTGGAAAGTTCATCTGTTACAATTTGGGCGAACTGCTTGAAGAATTGAATATTGAACCAAACATGCGGATCATAGTTTGAGGCGAAATATTCTGAAGGAATCAACTCCGTTTTCGGCAATTTGTCTCCCAATGAAACCGTGTTTATTTTGCCGTTCATTTTCTCAAAAACATCTACGAGCTTTCCTTCCAAATGTAGCCCGTTATAAAAAATAATATCGGCCTCATAAAGTTTTGAAACATCGCCTTCGCTGGCTTTGTATAAATGAGGATCCACCCCCGCGCCCATCAGGCCTTGTAATGAAATATGCTCGCCCCCAATTTCGGAAACCAGGTCAGTTAACATAGTAGTGGTGGTAACAACCTTAACCTTTCCGCGGTCTTCGTGAGCTTTTTTGCAACTGAGAACGGAGGTTAATAAAATAAGGGTTAAAAATATTCTCATATTAAATTTTTCATTTGTTAGATAAATACCGTTACGGAATGAAGGCCTATTACAGGGTTTGTACAAAAAGATTTTCAGCAATTTTATGGGAAATAAAAAACTGTTCGTTGCCCACTTGGATTATCATGGAACCATCAAAAAATTCCTTCCCAAGCACGGTAATCTTTGTGCCGATACTGATTTTCTTTTTGTCCAAATATTGAAGAAATTCCGTGCTGGATTCTTTAACCCCCACACAAACGCCTTGCTGGTTTTTTTCTAATTCGGCAAGCAGTTTTTTCTCTGTTCGCTTTAACACACCATGCTGATCGGGGATAGGGTCTCCGTGTGGATCAAAATCTGGACTGCCCAAGAATTTGTCCAGCCTAACTATTAATTCTTCGGACTGAATATGCTCCAGTTGTTCCGCTATTTCGTGGACTTGATCCCAATGGAAATTTAATTTTTCAACCAAAAAGACTTCCCATAACCTATGTTTCCTAATAACATTTGCGGCAACTTTTTTTCCCTCCGTGGTTAATTGGACTCCTTTGTACCGCTTGTAGGTAAGCAATTTTTTCTCGGCTAATTTTTGCACCATATCCGTTACCGAGGAAGGTTTCGTGGCAATACTTTCAGCTATGGCATTTGTACTGACTTCACCCTTGCCATCGTGTTCCAAGTGGAAAATGGTTTTTAAATAATCTTCTTCAGCTAATGTAAACATAAGCACAAAGGTAAAAACTTTTTTATACTTTGCAGGATATTATTTTTAGTCTTTCCTAAAAATAATAATAAAGAGGAAATTTCCCTATAATGTAGCATGGCCCAATTTTAAAGAAGATAATGGTGATCTATTTTTGAAATGGGTTAAAACCCTCGTTCCTTTTGAAGCTGTTCGTATGCTTCCTGTACTTTTTTGAACTTTTCCTCGCCGCCTTTTTGATAGGCCTCGTCCATATGCTGAAGTTTGTCGGGATGGTATTTTTTTACCATGGTTCGGTATGCGGTCTTTATTTCTGGAATGGATGCCGACCTCTCGATTTCCAAAATTTTATAGGCACTGTCAGGATTTTTGAAGAACATGGCTTTTATGCTTTCAAAGTCACGGGAATATATTCCCAAGAATCCTGAAATTCTGTTTATTTCATTTACCTCGGCCATAGATACGCCCCCGTCTGCATTGGCTATGCTAAAAAGAAAATGAAGAATCTGCAAACGGCTCTCATAGCGAGTTCGTTGCCGGAAGAGCGTGCAAATATGCTGGGCAGAGATTTCGCGTTTGTTTATAACTTCGTTAAAAATCTTGAAAGTCGCGTTGGCGCGTTCCCGTCCATAGGCTTGAACAAAATATTGCCGAACGTAATCCAGTTCCGTTTGGCTTACATTTCCATCGGCCTTGATTACCAGGGAAGCCAACGAAAGCAGATTTAACTCAAAATCAGCGGGAGTTACCTGTTGCGTTCCGCCAAATGAAGTTTGAAAAGTTTTGCCTTTACCGCTAAAATTGTCGAAAAGGCTTCCAATTATAAATCCAGCAATAGCGCCGGGAAATCGGTACAAAAAATATCCAAGAATGGCCAGTAACCAACGAAGCATAAAAAACTATCAATTTGATGAGAGCTCGCAAAGGTATCAATTAAAGCTCCAAATCTCAAGCCACAGCTTTCAAATAAATGTGAAATTCAGATTATATAACCGCTGAATATTTTGAATTCATTATTGAAATTCGGTCGCGCCGTTTTAAGATAATTCCGGAATTCGGTTTGGGCGTTTTGGAATATAATTCCCCTGAGAATACGTATCTTTGTAGCCATAGTTTAATATCAAAAAATTCAAATATTATGTACCCACCCGATTTAGTAAAACCCATGCGTGAGGACCTGACAAGAGTTGGGTTTTCAGAATTACATACAGCCGATGAAGTTGAAGAAGCCTTGAAGAAAGAAGGAACCACTTTGGTAGTAGTAAACTCTGTTTGCGGCTGTGCCGCGGCAAATGCACGTCCCGGGGCCGCAATGTCTTTGAGCAATTCAAGAAAGCCCGATCATTTAGTAACCGTTTTTGCGGGCGTTGATCGTGAAGCGGTGGATGCCGCAAGAGCCAGCATGGTGCCGTTTCCGCCCAGCTCGCCTTCTATGGCATTGTTCAAGGATGGTGAATTGGTGCACATGCTGGAGCGCCACCACATTGAAGGTCGTCCTGCACAAATGATTGCGGACAACCTAAAAAACGCTTATAACGAATATTGCTAAGGGACACCAAATTTGGGTATGATACAGCTCAACAAACCCTTGATTATCATTATTGGCATACTCGCTTTTGGCGCGCTGGCCTATAATGTTTATGACAATCCGCAGGTTTCCCATCTTTTCGGAAAGGAAATCAATGATTGGTGGTATAGGGCCTTTTGGTTGCTCATCATAGGAATATGTGTTTACAACTTCATCTATATTGATCGCAATACGTTGAAAAACAAATCTAAATCCAAATCACGGCGCAAAGGGCTTCGGTGAATTGATGAATAGATAATTATTTTTGGCATACCCCATAAGCAAAGCCGTCTTTTTTAGGACGGTTTTCTTACTTTTGGAACGGAATGAAAGTACTGTCAAAAATAATATCCTATCCCTTTACCCTTTTGTTTTACCTGCTTTTTGGTATTACCATAACCCTCTTTCACCCCATTCAATGGGTTTGCTTCAATGGGTTTGGCTATGGCGCCCACAAGAAAAGTGTGGATTTTCTTAACTGGACCCTTCTTCGCTGTCTTAATGTTTTGGGCACCACATTCCATATTGACATCAACACAAGTATTCCTAACAATGTTCCGGTGATCATCGTTTCAAACCATCAAAGTATGTGGGATATTCCGCCCATTACTTGGTTTTTGCGAAAGTACCATCCAAAATTTATTTCAAAAGTGGAGCTGGGGAAGGGCATTCCGTCCATTTCGTATAATCTAAAATATGGCGGCTCCATTTTGATAGATCGCAAAAATCCGAGACAGGCAATTGTGGAAATGGTGAAGTTTTCAAAATACCTTCAAAAATTCAAACGAAGCGGCGTAATCTTTCCCGAAGGAACGCGCAGCAAAACGGGCGTTCCCAAACCCTTTAAACGGACCGGGCTGCAAACGCTCTTCAAAAAAATTCCCGATGGGTATGTGCTTCCCGTAACCTTCAACAATTCCTGGAAACTGCAGCGCTGGGGTATGTTCCCCATTCAAATGGGGGTGCGGTTGGAAATGACGGCACATCCGGCCATTAAAATTGCCGATTATGACGTGGAAACGCTCATTGACAAAGTGGAAGAAACAATCACTTCAAAAGTTCACAAATAATGGTCCTATTTTCTTCGGAAGAAATTATTCAAAAAACCATCGATTTTGTAAAAGATGAACTGAAAAATGCAGAAGGCGGCCACGATTGGTTTCATATTGAGCGGGTCTATAAAAACGCATTGCTCATTTCCGAAAGTGAAAATGTGGATAAAACCGTTGTCGCACTTGGCGCGTTGCTCCACGATATTGCAGATTCAAAATTCAACAATGGCGATGAGACCATTGGCCCAAAAAAAGCAAAAGACTTTCTTTCTTCTGAAAATATTTCTGAAGATATTATTGGGCACGTTTTAAAAATCATCGAAAATGTTTCTTTCAAAGGCGGAAATAAAAATCAGGAATTTCATTCAAAAGAACTGGAAGTTGTGCAAGATGCAGATAGGCTCGATGCGCTGGGAGCAATAGGAATTGCGCGCACTTTCAATTACGGCGGTTACAAAAACCGAAAACTTTACGATCCGGAAATTGCACCAAATTTGAAAATGACGCCCGCGGAATACAAAGCTTCAAATGCGCCGACGATCAATCATTTTTACGAAAAACTTTTGCTTTTAAAAGATAGAATGAACACTGAAACCGGGCGAAAAATTGCTGAAAAAAGGCACATTTTTATGGAAACATTTCTCCAACAATTTTACGCAGAATGGAAAGGAAAAAAATAAAGCCATTGCGGCCTCTGCGCCTCTGCGGTGGAATTTTTACAGCAGAGGCGCAAAGGGCGCAAAGAAATTAAAATAGTTTCATTTGCGGATTTTGGAGTTGCAGAAAATGTGAAACATCCAAAGGCTCAACCTTTTTGTCTTTCAAATACTTTTTTTTCGCAATCGCCATCGTGTTTTTCACTTGTTCTGCGATTGTTCCCTCGCCTTTCATTCGCCTTCCCCAATTGCTGTCGTTGAGGTTTCCGCCGTGACATTCGGCAATTTGGTTTAAAATTCGCTCTGCTTTATCGGGAATTGTTTTGTGCGCCCAATCCTTGAAGATTTCTGCAATTTGGCCGTTCAATCGTACAATTGTGTAACCCACATCCTGCGCGCCAAGTTCCGCAACTTTTTTTACCAACGGAAGAATTTCGTGGCTGTTCAATGAAGGAATTATGGGCGCCATCATAACCCGAACGGGAATGCCATTTTCCGAAAGCGTTTCCACGGTTTTCAATCGTTGTTTTATGCTCGCCGTGCGCGGTTCCAGCAATCGCCGTGTATCTTCGGAAAGGGAAGTGATTGAAATATTTGTTGAAATAATATTCAGTTTTGCCATTTCCTTCAGAATATCGAGATCGCGCAGTATTAGTGAATTTTTGGTGATTATTACGGTTGGATGTTTCCATTTCAGCATAACTTCCAAACATTTTCGGGTGATTTCAAGTTTGCGTTCCAAGGGTTGGTAACAATCGGTATTTCCCGAAAAAACGATGGTGTTTCCCGCCCAATTTTTCGAAGTTATTTTTTCTTCCAAAAGTTGCGGCGCATTTTTTTTGAAAAGAATATTCCGCTCAAAATCCAAACCCGCTCCGTAGCCCCAATATTCATGACTATTCCGCGCGTAGCAATAAACGCAGCCGTGCTCGCAGCCTTGGTACGGATTTGCCGAAAAACCCATCCCCACGTCTGGGCTTTCCACTTTGTTTACAAATGTTTTTGGAAAAACTTCTATGTAATTTGTTTTGTTTTTGTCCGCTTCTTCGCCCTCAACTTCACAGAAATTTAGATACTCATCCAACACTTCGTGGCTGTTTTCAAAGAAACGGTTGTGCACATTTTTTTGGGCGCCACGGCCTTTTAGGAAACTTTCGGGCATAAAAAAACTTTGAAGATTTGGTTGCTTCAAAGTTAATTTATAATTTGGAAATATTCCAATTTTAATGGAATTATTCCCAATAAAATTATTTCCCCGGAAATTCAGCCTTCCGCTTTTCAAGAAACGCCTGCGTTCCTTCCTTAAAATCTTCCGTTCCGAAGCAGTTTCCAAATTCTTCAATTTCCACTTCAAAACCGTTTTCGCCATCTTCATAATTTGCATTTATCGCACGGATTGCGGATGCGATCGCTACGGATGAATTTCTCATTATTTTTCCGGCAATTTTTTCAGCGAAATCAAGTAACTCCTCGGAAGTTGTTACGTGGTTTACCAAACCGTATTGCAGCGCCTGGTTGGCATCAATCATTCCGGCGGTCATAATTAGTTCCATGGCGCGGCCTTTGCCCACCAATTGCGGCAGTCGTTGTGTGCCGCCGTAACCGGGAATTACGCCCAACGAAACCTCTGGGAGTCCCATTTTTGCATTTTCAGAAGCAATTCGGAAATGTGCTGCCATCGCCAATTCAAGTCCGCCTCCAAGTGCAAAACCATTTACAGCGGCAATTACGGGTTTCGAAAAATTTGCTACAAAATCAAACAATAATTCCTGTCCTTTTGCTGCCAATTTTCGGCCTTCTTCCACTGAAAAATCTGCAAATTCACTAATGTCCGCGCCCGCTACAAAGGCTTTTTCGCCGCTTCCGGTTATGATTACAACTTTTGTTTTTGATGAATCTTCAGCTTCTTCAAAAGCATCGTGCAGCTCTTGGATGGTTTCCCGGTTCAGCGCGTTCAATTTTGAAGGGCGGTTTATGGTGATTGTTGTGATGCCGTTTTCGGTTTCGGAAAGTATGTTTTGGTAGCTCATTTTTTTTTTGCTTTCAGTTCAAAGTTCAAAGTTCAAAGTTCAAAGTTTTTCGTTTTTTGCTTTTCGCTTTTCGCTTTTCGCTTTTCGCTTTTCGCTTTTCGCTTTTCGCTTTT
>JBEBRF010000016.1:0-34507 GCA_040394975.1 Aequorivita soesokkakensis | reverse complement strand
TCGTCAATCGAAAATCATTTAAGACCTACAAGGTTTTGAAAACCTTGCAGGAGAAAACCCAAATTCCAAATCAAAAATCGTCAATCGTCAATCGAAAATCCACTAATCTTCCATCTCTTCACATTCCGTGTCTGTGTTTATGGTTGAAATGTGAAAGATGGCATCGCCCTGGTTTACGATGGGCGATTGGTTCACGTTGATGATATAACCTTCATTGGGCGAGGTAACCTTAAAGCGCATTTTGCCATAAGGGTCTGTAATGGTTGCCAAAAACTCCCCTTTTTCAACGTGTTTGTTGCAATCTATTTTCACATGGAGCAAACCACTGCGGTGCGCTCGCACCCATTTGCTTTTTTCAATAATGACCGTTTTTGATGCGGGTTCCGGCGCGATGTGCCTTTTGCCCAGCATATCCAAATGTTTGAGGAAGCGTAAAATGCCATCTACCCCTTCCTTGACAATGTGTTTGTTGCTTTCCCTGCTTTTTCCGCCTTCAAAAAGAAGCACGGGGATTCCCATTTTTTGGCAGGTCTTTCGGTATGATTTTTCAATGGTATTTGAATATACCGTAAAGGGCGCATTAAAAACTTTTGCAAGCACCAACAGTTTTTCATCGTCGGGCTTTATCCTAATTTGTGGCGCATTGAAACGGCTGGCACCACCGGTGTGGAAATCAAGGCAGTAATCTGCGTGCGGCAAGACCTTTTTGGTAAAGTGGAAGGCAACGCGGCTGGCCAATGAGCCAGATTTGGTGCCGGGGAAAACACGGTTCAGGTCGCGCCCGTCAGGGAAGGACCGGTCCCCGTTAAGAAACCCGAAAACGTTGAGTATGGGAATGCAGATAATGGTGCCCCGTTTGGGCTTGTTCAGTTTACGAGCTATGAGCTGCCGCACTATTTCCACTCCGTTTATTTCGTCGCCGTGGATTGCGGCGGTAATCAGGACCGTGGGGCCGGGAATTTTGGAGCGTTCAATGATGATGGGAATTTCAACCTTGGTGGAGGTATAAAGTTTCGCGATGCTGAAATCAATGGTCTTGCTTTCGCCCAGCGCTACGTGCTCGTTTAAAATTACAATATCGCGTTCTTCTTTTTTGGCCATTGCTACACGTTCCGTTCAACGTATTTTATGATTGCATTTGCAATATCCTCTCCGGTGGCGGCTTCAATTCCCTCCAGACCGGGCGAGGAATTCACTTCCAAAATAAGGGGCCCGCGGGCAGATTGCAGCATGTCAACCCCCGCAATTCCCAGTCCCAGGGCCTTGGCGGCTTTCAGGGCAGCGGTCTCTTCTTCGTCCGTGAGCTTTATGACGGTAGCCGTCCCGCCGCGATGCAGGTTACTTCTGAATTCGCCTTCCTTTCCCTGCCGCTTCATGGCTCCTACAACTTGCCCGTCCACAATGAAGGCGCGGATGTCCGCACCTCCGGCTTCTTTTATGAACTCTTGCACGATAACGCGCGCCTGTAGATTGTTAAAGGCCTCTATAACAGATTCGGCGGCCTTGCGGGTTTCAACCAGAATGACCCCTATGCCCTGCGTGCCCTCCAGCAGTTTGATGATCACGGGCGCGCCCCCGGCTTGGTCCACGATTTCCCGTACGTTTTTGGAATAGTTGGTAAAGACCGTTTTTGGAAGGCCCAGGCCCGCGCGCGAAAGTATCTGCAGACTTCTCAATTTGTCCCGCGAACGCACCAAGGCCTGTGATTCTGTGGTGGTGAACACGCGCATCATTTCAAACTGCCGCACCACCGCCGTTCCATAAAAAGTGACGGAAGCCCCGATCCGCGGGATGATGGCATCGGTATGGTCCAGTTTGTGGCCTTTGTAAATGATTACCGGGTTTTTCTTTTCAATAACAATGTCACATTTGGCGTGGTTAATAACCTCTACCTCGTGGTTTCGGGCTTTTGCGGCCTCCACCAAGCGCTTGGTGGAATACAGATTTGCGTTTGCCGATAATATCTTTATGTTCATTGCTTGTTTTTTAGTTTGAAGGAAAGGTTGGTTTTGTTAATATCCACCACATATTTATTGCTCAAGAAATTTCTGCCCAAAAGTACGGGAAAACGCATCTCTTCCCTATCGCTCAGGGTTAAATATATTTCGTGGATTTTTCCGAAAAGAACGATCTCGGTCTTTATTCGGTATCGGGCCTCAGACTGGCCGTTGCTGCTCTTCACCACCTTCACGTCATATTCGTCAAAGACAATTTCCTTTTCGTGATAGCTGGGGTGTTCCTCGTCCAGAAAGTTGCATTTTAAATAGTTGTCCTCTACCTTCATGTTTTTGCAATGGATGGAAGAGGTATAGGCGCCCGTGTCTATCTTCACTTCTATGTTGAAGAGGTCCAGCAACGGAAAATCTGCTTTGTCTATCCTGCCGATGTTTCTTTTCAATGGTTCCGGGATTTTGTAATTGCAAGGTATGAAATCGAAACTAAAATCGAAATCGAAATCGAAACTGCCTACTTTTTAAAATTGCGTTCAATAAACCCAATCACGCTTTTTGAAACATTTTTGCCCGAAGTATTTTCAATGCCCTCAAGGCCCGGCGTGCTGTTTATTTCCAGAACCAATGGCCCGTTTTTCGATTGCAGGATATCTACCCCGCAAAAACCCAAATTCATTGCCTTTGCGGCCTTTATCGCAATTTTTTCCTCCGCTGATGAAAGCGAAATCATTTCCGAAGTGCCGCCCCGGTGCAGGTTGCTTCGAAAATCGCCGATCTTGCATTTCCTGCGCATCGCCGCCACCACAACGCCATCCACCACGATCGCGCGGATGTCCGCGCCATTGGCTTCCTCAATATATTCCTGCAGCAGAAATTTTACGCCCGCAGCGTTCAGTGTTTCAATGGTGGCCAAAGCGTTCTGCGGATTTTCGGAAAGGATAACCCCTTCGCCGTGAGTGCCTTCCAAAAGCTTGATGATTACGGGCTTGCCCTCAAAAGTTTTGAGTTGTTCCTCAAATTCAAAAAAGGAAGCGTAGAGCGTTCGGGGAACCGGGATTTTACTTTTTGCCAAAATCTGGAATGCCGTCCATTTGTCGCGGCTGTTGCCAATTCCTTCGGAAGAGACCACGCTGAAAACGCCCATAGCCTCAAAATGGCGCACCACATTGGTTCCAAAATAGGTATTTGAAGCGCCAATGCGTGGAATGACCGCGTCCAGATCATTGACCACTTCTCCCTGAAAATAGAGCGTGGCTTTTCCGTTTTCCACGGCCAGGTTGCAATAGGAAGGGTCCAGCACTTCCATGGTGTGGTTGCGCGCCGTGCCCGCGCTCAAAAGACTTTTGGTGGAATAAAGCGCTTCCCCACGCGACAGAATGGCAATGTTCATAATGGGTGATTCTGCCTGCAATTTAGGAAAAAAGGGAAACGGCGCATGAGGGTTCAAAACTTTTAATCCATAATTAACATATTGTACCTAAAAACCCTTTCAATAAAATCCATAATCAAGTATCTTTGAGCCTATGGCGAATGCTTCGGTAACACTTCAAATTGCTACACTTCCCGATTCTGCTGGGGTGTATCAATATTACGACAAGGACGGAAAATTGCTGTATGTGGGCAAGGCCAAAAACCTTAAAAAAAGAGTCGCTTCCTATTTCACGAAAAATTTCGACAACAACCGTACTCGCCTCTTGGTGAAAAAAATTGAAACCATAAAGCACATCGTTGTAAAAACCGAGACCGATGCGCTTTTGCTTGAAAATAATTTGATAAAAAACTATCAGCCGCGCTATAATGTGTTGCTGAAAGACGATAAAAGTTACCCGTGGATCTGCATTAAAAACGAACGTTTTCCGAGGGTTTTCCCAACGCGAAGGTTGATAAAGGATGGTTCGGAATATTTCGGGCCTTACACGAGTATGCGTACCGTGCACACTTTGCTGGATTTGATCAAAGGGCTGTATCCATTGCGCACGTGCAATTATGATCTTTCCGAAGAAAAAATTAGGGCCGGAAAATATAAAGTATGTCTGGAATATCACTTGGGAAACTGCGCCGGGCCTTGTGAAGGGCTTTATTCCGAAAAGGAATATCACGAAAATATTGAAGCTATCCGCAATATCGTGAAAGGAAATTTTAAGGATTCGCTGTATAAATTCAAAGCCCAAATGAAAGATTTGGCCGCCGATTTAAAGTTTGAACAGGCGCAGCGCGTAAAGGAAAAGATTGATATTTTGGAAAGCTATCAATCAAAATCCACCGTTGTAAATCCCAAGATCAACAACGTTGATGTTTTTTCAATTATTTCTGACGAAAGTTATGCGTATGTGAATTTTCTGCAACTTTCCCACGGCGCGATTATCCGTTCGCATACGTTGGAAATAAAGAAGAAACTTGACGAGACCGATGCGGAATTGCTTCAATTGGCAATTGTTGAAATCCGGCAACGGTTCAATTCGCTTTCAAAGGAAATTTATGCGCCTTTTGAAGTTGAGGTGGGCGAGGAGATAAAAGTGCACGTCCCGAAATTGGGCGATAAAAAAGCAATTTTGGAACTTTCGGAACGGAACGCGAAATATTTCCGGATGGAAAAATTCAAACAGTCAAAAATCGTGGATCCCGAACGCCACGAAAAACGGATCATGGCGCAGATGAAAAAGGATCTCCGCCTTTCCGAGGAACCGCGCCACATTGAATGTTTTGATAACAGCAATATTCAAGGCACAAATCCGGTAGCGGCCTGCGTGGTTTTCAAAAACGGGAAACCGAGCAAAAAGGATTATCGCAAATTCAACATAAAAACCGTGGAAGGGCCCGATGATTTTGCGTCGATGGAAGAAGTGGTGTATCGGCGTTACAAAAGATTGCTGGCCGAAGGGCAACCATTGCCGCAACTCATCATCATAGATGGGGGAAAGGGGCAGCTTTCCTCGGCGCTGAAAAGTTTGGACAAGTTGGGTTTGCGCGGAAAAATAGCTATAATAGGAATTGCGAAACGTTTGGAAGAGTTGTTTTATCCGAACGATCCCATTCCACTTTATTTGGACAAAAAAAGTGAAACCTTGAAAATAATCCAGCAATTGCGAAACGAGGCACACCGATTCGGGATAACCTTTCATCGCAGTAAGCGCAGCAAGCAAGCATTAAACAACGAAATGGAAACCATTCCCGGCATAGGTGAAAAAACCGTTGTTGAATTGTTGAAACATTTCAAAAGCACAAAACGGATTGCTTCCGCAAGTTTTGAGGAGCTTTCAAAAGTAGTGGGCGCAAGCCGCGCAAAGAAACTTAAGGAACATTTTAATGATGAATAATGAATAATGAATAATGAATAATGAATAATGAATAATGAATAATGAATAATATTTTCAATAATCCAATAATCCAACAATCCAAAAAACTCTTAATGAAACCCCTTCTCCTTATAGCATTCCTAATAATTTCAACAGTTGCCTTTTCACAGCAACAACAAGGGCAGGACGTTAAGGTGGGGCTTGTTTTAAGTGGCGGTGGCGCGAAGGGATTGGCCCACATTGGCGCCTTGAAGGTTATTGAAGAATCGGGGGTGCGGATAGACTACATTGGCGGCACGAGCATGGGCGCCATTATTGGGGCGCTCTATGCCTCCGGATATAGCGCAAAACAGTTGGACAGTATTTTTAACCAGACCGATTTCAGCACTTTAATCCAGGATGATATTCCCCGAAGTGCCAAGACTTTTTATGAAAAAGGGGAAGCAGAAAAGTATGCATTGGTCCTTCCGTTTGATGGGTTTAAGATTGGCTTTCCCTCGGGTCTTTCCAAGGGCCAGAATGTATATAACCTTCTTTCAAAATTGACAAGCCACGTAAGCGATATTTCTGACTTCAGCAAACTTCCCATTCCATTTTTCTGTGTGGCAACCGATGTGGAAACAGGAAAGGAAGTGATTTTGAATGAGGGTTACCTGCCGCGTGCAGTAACCGCAAGCGGTGCCCTTCCGTCGCTGTTCAGCCCCGTAATGATTGATGGGCAAGTGCTTATTGACGGTGGGGTGGTGAATAACTATCCTATAAAGGAGGTCCGTGCAAAGGGAATGGACATCATTATTGGGGTGGATGTGCAGGACAGCCTGAAAGGACGCGACAACCTGAAATCTGCCTTTGATGTTTTGGTACAGATCAACAACTATAGAACCATTAGGGATATGACCGAAAAACGCGAAAAAACCGATGTGTACATCCATCCCGATATAAAAGATTTTTCTGTGGTGTCGTTCGCCGAGGGCAAGAACATCGTGGAGTCCGGCGTAGCGGCAGCCGAACCCAAGCAGGCGGAACTACAAAAGATAGCGATGATGCAAAAACCGGCTCTGCGGGAACCTGTGAAGTTCAGCTTAAATGACACGCTTTTCATAAAAGATATAATTATAGAAGGGAATAAGAAATACACGCGCAGTTATGTGCTGGGCAAATTGAAGATACGTACCCCAAAAAGTGTAACATATAAAGCCTTTGGCGAAGGCATCAACAATCTGTCAGCAACTGGAAATTTTCAGGATATAAACTATAAGTTTGTTGAAGATGATAGCAAGCAACAAACCCTTCATTTGCAGTTGCGGGAGAGCAGTTCCAACATGATGCTCCGTTTTGCCGCCCATTATGACGACCTGTTCCGAACTGCCGCCCTGGTGAACATTACCCGGAAAAGACTACTTACCAATAATGACATTGCATCGCTGGACCTGATTGCGGGCGACAATCTTCGCTACAATTTTGAATATTACATAGACAAAGGCTTTTACTGGAGCGTGGGGTTCAATTCCAAATACCATTTTTTTGAAACTGACGTGCCGCTCACTTTTTTGGGAGAGGGAATAGGTGCCGAACTTTCGTTCCCCGTCAACAGTCTTTCCATCAATTATAGTGATTTTACCAATCAGCTTTATTTCGAAACCCTCTTTCAGCGCACCTTTATATTCGGTTTGGGAGGAGAGCATAAATACCTTCGCTATCTATCCGAAACAATAGGTACGGACGAAGACAATCTGCCCCGCACTATTTTTGAGAGCACCAACTATTACAGCGCCTTCGGATTTCTGAAATATGATACTTATGACAATAGTTTCTTCCCAAAAAGCGGCGCCTATTTTTCGGGTGATTTTCATTGGTATCTATTGGCAAACGGACGCAATAAAAACTTTGAACCCTTTTCGCTCGCCAAGGCAAAGTTGGGGTATGCCCATACTTTGTTTCCCTCCGTTTCCGCCAACATAACGGCCGAGGGCGGGTTCAAATGGGGCGGTGCGGAAACCACATCTTTAGATTTTACATTGGGTGGCTATGGATTTAAGGAGATGAACAACATTATCCCTTTCATAGGGTATGAAGCCATATCGCTTCGCGGAAACACCTACCTGAAATCTACGCTCACAGTGGACTATGAAATCTTTCGGAAAAACCACTTGAATATATCGGCCAACATCGCCAATGTAGGCAACAATTTATTTGAAACCGGCCAGTGGATAGACTCCATTGACTATTCAGGTTTTTCTTTGGGATATGGTCTGGAAACCGTTCTGGGCCCAATGGAGATAAAATATTCCTATTCTCCCGAGAGAGACCAAAGCGAATGGTATGTAGCGTTGGGCTATCGGTTTTAGCAAAAACTTAGACCGTTAACGTCAATATTTTTCCGATATTTGTGGGGAAGAGTTGCCAAGAAATTTGGTCGTCAAGCAAATGGGAGTAGGCCGTGGCCAAAACCGAATTCGCCAATAACCAAAAACAGCTCTATAACCCAATAACCCGAACATAATGCCTTTCTATCATAAACTTGGCAAAATACCGCCCAAACGCCACACACAGTTCCGCAAACCGGACGGCAGTCTATATTCTGAACAACTATTCGGAACCGTAGGTTTCGACGGGATGTATTCAAATATCTATCATGAAAATAGACCGACCCAGGTTGTGGAAATTAAAAAACAGTACAGCGTGGCCCCCAAGATTGCAAAAGCAAACAATTTACATTCGTTGCGCCTAAAGGGCTTTGACGTAAAGCCCGAAAAAGATTATTTGGAAAGCAGAAAAACGGTGCTCACAAATAGCGACTGCAGCATCGTTCTGGCCGCCCCGCAGGAATCGCAAAAGGACTATTTCTATAAAAATACAGATGCTGACGAGTTGATTTTCATCCACAAAGGAACGGGCACACTGCGCACGTTTTTGGGCAACCTTCCTTTTAAATATGGCGATTATCTGTTGGTGCCGCGCGGCATTATTTACCAAATAGATTTTGATACCCAGGACAACCGTTTGTTTATAGTGGAATCAAAACGCCCTATTTATACACCCAAACGCTACAGAAACTGGTTTGGACAATTATTGGAACACGCACCCTATTGTGAGCGGGATATCAAAAAGCCGCAGGAACTGGAAACTTATAATGAAAAAGGAGCCTTTTTGGTAAAGGTGAAAAAGAAAGACGATATGTTTGAGATGGTCTATGCCACCCATCCCTTTGATGTGGTTGGTTATGACGGCTATAACTTTCCCTATGCTTTTTCAATACACGATTTTGAACCCATTACCGGGCGTATTCACCAGCCGCCACCGGTGCACCAAACCTTTGAAACCGACGCAATGGTTGTGTGCAGTTTCGTCCCCAGACTTTACGATTATCATCCGCTGAGTATTCCTGCACCCTATAACCACAGCAATATTGACAGCGATGAGGTGTTATATTATGTGGACGGAGATTTTATGAGCCGGAATGATATTGAAGCTGGGCAGATAACCCTGCATCCCGCGGGAATTGTGCACGGTCCGCACCCCGGGGCGGCCGAAAGAAGCATCGGAAAAACTAAAACAGATGAGCTTGCGGTGATGGTAGATACCTTCAAACCCTTGCAGGTAACAGAAGACGGAATGAAACTTTCTGACGGTACCTACTATCAGAGCTGGCTTGAACATTAAAAAATTTTAAAAAAGTAATATTTATGAACAAAGAAGTAAAATCAGTCGAGTATGGACTGGAAAAAATTTTTGAGGGAGCCGAAGATTTCCTGCCTTTATTGGGAACTGATTATGTTGAATTTTACGTGGGCAACGCAAAACAATCTGCCCATTTTTACAAAACCGCTTTCGGGTTTCAATCCTATGCATATAAAGGTTTGGAAACCGGTTCGCGGGATTCGGTGAGTTATGTGCTTGTACAGGACAAAATAAAGCTGGTTTTAACCACACCCTTAAACAGCAAATCTCCCATAAACGACCATCTGGTGAAACACGGCGATGGAGTAAAGGTCATTGCCTTGTGGGTAGATGACGCTACCAGCGCTTTTGAAGAAACCACAAAACGCGGGGCCAAACCCTATATGGAACCCACCGTGGAAAAGGATGACCACGGCCACATTGTTCGCAGCGGAATATACACCTATGGCGAAACCGTTCATATGTTTGTGGAGCGCAAGAATTATAACGGCACCTTTCTTCCCGGTTTCCGCGAATGGAAAAGTGACTACAACCCTACCCCAATCGGTCTTAAATTTATAGATCACATGGTTGGCAATGTGGGCTGGGGCCAAATGAACAAATGGGTAAAATGGTATGAAGATGTAATGGGTTTCGTGAATTTCCTTTCCTTTGACGACAAACAGATCCACACCGAATACTCCGCCCTGATGAGCAAAGTGATGAGCAACGGAAACGGTCGCATAAAATTTCCCATAAACGAACCGGCAAAGGGCATAAAAAAATCACAGATTGAAGAATACTTAGATTTTTATGAAGATTCCGGAGTGCAGCATTTGGCAGTTGCCACAGATGATATAATCAAAACAGTAACCCAGTTAAAGGAACGCGGCGTTGAATTTTTGCCACCGCCCCCCCAAGCTTATTATGACGATATTCCCCGTCGTTTGGGCAATCATATGAAAATGATGAAAGAAGACCTCAATGAACTACAGAATCTTTCAATAATGATTGATGCCGATGAAGAGGGCTATTTACTACAAATATTCACAAAACCGGTTCAGGATAGGCCCACCCTGTTTTTTGAAATCATACAGCGAATGGGCGCAAAAGGTTTCGGTGCCGGCAACTTTAAGGCACTCTTTGAATCCATAGAGCGCGAGCAGGAACAAAGGGGAACCTTGTAAATTATTCACAGAAACCATACCCCATCATCTTAAGAAGGTGGGGTTTTATTTTTTTGGAACGGTAGTTGTAAAATTATAGACCTAAACTCCCATATTCACATTTATGAAAAAGCTTTTTGCGCTTTTATTTCTTGTTGTAAACCCAGTATTACTCCCCGCCCAAGAACGGGCATATGGCGATGGCGAATTCTTTAAGTTTAGGGTCCACTACGGGTTCGTAACGGCCGGTTATGCCACGCTAAAGGTTAAAAACGCTACCATAAAAGGGAAAGAAGTTTACCATGTGCGCGGCTTTGGGGAAACCGTAGGGGTTTCCAAATGGTTCTTTAAGGTTGAAGATGATTATCAATCCTACATTGACAAGGAGAAGAACATCCCCTATCGATTTATAAGGAAAATAGACGAGGGCGGCTACACGAAAGACGTGGAAATTGATTTTAACCACACAACCCAAAAAGCAACCGTATTCGATAAAAAGCATAATGAAACCACCGTATTCTCCTTTCCCCAGGAAACACAGGATATGATATCGGCTTTTTATTATCTCAGGAACCAACTGGACACCCGAAACATTAAACCGGGAGATGTCATGGAAATGAATATGTTCTTTGATAAAGAAAATTACAAATTCAGGTTAAAATTCCTTGGAAAAGAAGTTTTAGATACTAATTTTGGCCGCGTTCGCACCCTAATATTTAGGCCCTACGTGCAGTCTGGCCGTGTATTTAAGGAAAAGGAGAGCCTAACCGTCTGGATCAGTGATGACAAGAACAAAATACCCCTGCTCGTGAAAGCAGATTTAGCCGTGGGCTCCTTGAAGGCTACCCTTACGGAATTTAAAGGGCTGCAACATTCCTTTAAAATATTAGCAAAACAATAAACAATACATAAACTCCCCAGCATTGAAGAATTTAATTTTACCACTTTTAATACTTTCCCTTTTTACTACCGCATGTGAAAATAAAAATGAAGATCTGGCCGGAGCCGAAACCTTGGTGGAAGAACCAATCATTGCCCAGTACGGCTATATTTTAAATGATTTTAACGTAATCCGCGACACCATTAGAAAGGGCGACACCTTTGGCGACCTCCTTTTTGCCCACGGGGTTTCGCAGGAGCAGATAATGGAAGTGGCCACCAAATTTCGCGACAGTTTTGATGTCCGCAAAATTGGGATTGGAAAGCCCTACGTGCTCCTCAAATCTAAAGACACGCTCAACAAGACCCAAGTTTTTATTTATGAAACCAACACCATTGACTATGCGGTGGTTGACTTTCGGGACACCCTTACCATCTATAACAGCCAAAAGCCGGTTCGATATGAAGACAGAGAGGCATCGGGGGTTATTACCAGTTCTCTTTCCGCAACCATGGAGGAGCAAAACCTTAGTCCATACATGACAGATCAATTGGCCAGTATTTACGCCTGGACCATCAATTTTTTTAAACTTCAGCCCGGTGATCGTTTTAAAGTCATTTATACCGAAAAGTTTATCGAAGATACCATCCCTGGAGGGCTTAAGGAAATTAAGGCCGCCTATTTCGAACATCGTGGAAAACCACTCTATGCCTTTAAATTCACTTCAGATTCCTTGGGAAAAATTTCTGGATATTATGACGAACAGGCCAATAATTTGAAACGTGCATTTCTAAAAGCGCCCGTCCAATTCAGTAGAATATCCTCTCGGTACAACCTCAACCGGCGCATAAAATACTATGGTTTCAAGCTCAGGCCACACCGCGGTACTGATTTTGCCGCACCGGTGGGAACTCCAATTTTAGCTACCGCAGATGGGGTGGTAACAAAATCTGAATACCGGGGCGGCAACGGCAATTATGTAAAAATTAGACATAGCGGCACCTATGAAACTCAATACCTGCACATGAAGGCCCGCAAGGTTAAAGTGGGACAGCACGTTAGCCAAGGAGATGTAATTGGATGGATCGGGATGACAGGAAACACCAGTGGACCACACGTTTGTTACCGTTTTTGGAAAAATGGAAAAGAAGTAGATCCTTTTAAAGAGGAAACCCCCTTTTCCCAACCCCTGCCCAAGGAACTTCAGCAGGAATATGCTGCTGGAATACTTCCCATAAAGGAAATTCTGGATTGCATTTCTTTTTAATACAACCGAATAGTGCTACTGTTAATAACCTTGTTATTAACTAACCTTCAATAACCCAGCACCTTAAGCATTAAATTCTATCTTAGTGTAACACTACATTTGGTAATGATTTCTTAATCACCTTTTTATTGGTTATAACCCAAGTTAGTATGTATTTTTGCCGAAATTTTTAATCCTTAAATTAAAACTCATGAAAAAACTATTACTTCTTGTTTTTTTTCTGGGCGGTTTTGCCGCTTTCTCACAGACAACGGTCACCGGAACGGTCATCGATTCTGAATCCAACGAACCCTTGGCCGGAGCCAACGTGATTGAAACAGGCACGACAAACGGCGCCATAACCGACCTTGACGGAAACTTCACCTTGGAGGCCAATTCCTCTTCGGGTAACGTTACCATCTCCTACATTGGGTACACAGTTCAAAAAGTAGCTTTCAAAGGGGTGAACGGAGCCGCAAATCTGGGCACTGTACAAATCACCGTAGATTCTGACGCTCTTGAAGAAGTAGTGATTGTGGGGAAAGGAATCATAGATTTAGCCAGAGACCGCCAGACACCAATAGCGGTTTCAACCATCAGCGCTGCAGAAATTCAGGCCAAGGCCATTGGAAACGTAGAATTTCCCGAAGCCATAAAAAGCACCCCAAGTGTGTATGTATCAAACCAAGCCGGAGGTTTTGGAGATTCCTCCATGTTTTTGCGCGGTTTTGACCAAACAAACACGGCATTCCTTTTAAACGGACAGCCCATAAACGGTATGGAAGATGGAAGGGTCTATTGGTCAAACTGGTCCGGAATGTCTGACGTTGCCAATACCATTCAGGTGCAGCGTGGATTGGGTTCTTCAAAATTGGCAATTTCATCCGTTGGGGGAACCGTGAACATCGTATCCCGTGCCGCCAACAGAAATGAAGGGGGTTTTGCACGTTTTATGACCGGTAACGACAGCTATTTTAAAGGAACAATGAGTTATGATTCCGGCCTGAAAGGAAAATGGGCCTATAGCTTTTTAATTGACCACTGGCAAGCCCACAGAAAATATTCAGACGGTACAGCAGGACAGGGCCAAAACTATTTTGTGGGGATAGGCTTTGTTCCAAATGCAACCCACTCCTTCAACTTTCTATTGACTGGCGCGCCACAATGGCACGATCAAAACTTTTCCGATACTCTTGAGAAATACGAACTGTACGGCAAGCGCTATAATGCAAACTCAGGTTTTTATGATGGGGAAAGATATAGCCTTAGAAGAAACTATTACCACAAACCAATTGCAAACCTAAACTGGGACTGGAGCTTAAGCGACAAGACCAACCTTTCTTCCGTTCTTTACGCCTCTTGGGGGCGCGGCGGTGGAACCGGCCCCGCTGGGCGCTCTTCCAATATAGTTAGGGATGCGCATGGCGAAGTGGATTTTGACGCCATAGAAGAAAACAACATTGCGGGCGCCGATAACGGGATAGGAAGCTTCGGCCAAGGTTCATTGGTTCGAAGAATGTCTGTAAACAACCACAACTGGTACGGATTCCTTTCAAATTTGGAAAGCAACATAAGTGATAATTTCACCGCAAATATTGGGGTTGATACTCGTTTCTACAAAGGAAATCACTGGTATCAAATGAACAACCTTATGGGGCTACAGGGCTATGCAGATAATCAAGGTTATGGCGATGCAAGAGATGCGGACTACATAATCAGCGAAACCTTTGAAGCCAACCCGTGGGCGGCACTGTTCAGTTCTGCGGATGAAGGCCAGCGTTTTAATTATGATTATTCAGAAAACATCAACTACATAGGTGGTTTTGGACAGGCCGAATATAAAAATGAAAGTTTTTCAGCATTCGTTCAGGGTGCATTGTCCACCCAAAGCTACCAAAGAGATGGCCGCGCCGAGGGCAGAGAGGTAGAGGGTGTTAATGGAATGGGCAAATCTGAAAAGGTAAATAAAATGGGTTATAACATTAAAGGGGGAATGGGCTATACCTTTTTGGAAAACAGCACCATTTTTGCCAATGCGGGATACTATTCAAGACAACCCTATTTAGACAATATTTTCGCTGATATCAGAAACTCAAACTATATCCTTGAAGGGGACAATGAAATTGACAATGAGGAAATCTTAGGAGTTGAAGTAGGCTATAGATTGCGCGCCGGAGCATTTAGCTTAGATTTAAACGGATACTACACCACTTGGGGGAACAGATTCCTCTCTGGGGGCACCATAGATGCCGATCCCACTTCATCAAACCCTATTGAGCAAGTGGACCGTTATCAAAGATTTACTGATATAACCCAAGTTCATAAAGGTTTTGAATTTGAAGGTAAATATCGATATTCAAACGCATTTATGCTCCGTGCCTTCGGAAGTATCGGCAACTGGGAATATGACGGGGAAACCCCATTTCAAACAAGAGCCGATGAAACCAACGTACTCCTGGAAGAAGGTACCATTAACCTAACAGGCACCAAAGTGGGCAATGCGCCCCAAACATCCTTCGGGTTTGGTTTCAAGTACACCGTTTTTGGAGGATTGAGTGTTGATGCAGACTACAACATTTATACAGACCTATACGGTTTCGTGGATGCCCAAGACGTAACTGATGCGGCACTGGCCGGAGTGGTTTACCAAGCAGAGCGGTTGCCGGCCTATAGTGTTCTGGATGCAGGCCTTACCTATAAATTTGATTTTGGCGGCAATGACTTCACCTTCAGGGCGAATTGTTATAACGCCACAAACGAAATGTACTTGGGCCAAAAAGACTCTTTCGGCTATTATTATGGCAACGGAAGAACTTGGAACGCAAGTCTGAGGTACGATTTCTAAAAACAGCAAATTGTTGCTATTGAAAAATGCCCCAAGATTTTGGGGCATTTTTTTTGACAATAAACCTTATCTTTGGAACACTTAAAAAATAAATACTATGGTTACTTCTGTACAATTAATCCACTCCTATTGGGCCTATTTGGTGCTGCTCATTGTCCTGCTGGCCACGCTAAACGCGCTTGCAGGGTTTTTTTCCAAAAGGGAATATGCCGCAAAGGATTTTAGAATATCCCTTTTTGCCCTGATTGTCACACATATCCAGATACTCATTGGGCTGATACTTTATTTTATTTCACCCTTGGGGCTTCAAAACATTAGCAATCTTGGAATGGGTGAGGTAATGAAGAATTCACAATTCAGGCTTTATGCTGTGGAACATCCGTTCGTGATGGTCTTGACGGTGGTTTTTATTACCATTGGTTATTCGAAACATAAAAAGAAATTATTGTCGCACGGAAAGTTCAAGACTTTGGCAATATTTTACGCCATTGCACTTGTGCTGATGCTAAGCCGGATTCCTTGGGACCAATGGTTTTAGACCGTGATATCGATATAAAAAAGAAGGCGTACCGTTAAAATGTACGCCTTCTTTTTTTGTTTTCAGGAATTTCTCAATTGCTTTCCTTTTCTTTTATTAAATAAACAAAGACCGGGAAGTGGTCGCTATAGCCGCCGGTATAACCGTTTACAAAACTTCTGAAGGGATAACCTTTATATTGCCCGCGAGGGGTGGAGAGGTAGTTTTTGTTAAAAATCCCGGCCTTATAATAGCGGTAGGAACTATAGTCTTTTTTGGTCAATTCCGTGGAAAGAATGATCTGGTCAAAGAGGTTCCAAGCATCGCGATACGCCAGTGTGCCCATGCCTTTTTTGTACATATCTTCCATTGGGTTGTAAAATTCCTTCAATTTCATTTCCTCTCTTTCTCCCTTCGTTTTAAGAATGTTTTTAATGCTTGGGCTTACGGGATCGTCATTAAAATCGCCCATGCTTATAATTTTTGAATACGGATCTTCACTGAATAATGAATCCATTATAAAGTTGTTCAGTTCAGCTGCTTTCAATCTTTTGGGGCGGCTTCTTTCCTCCCCGCCGCTTCTGGATGGCCAGTGGTTCACGATTACGCTGATTTTTTCACCGTCCAGCATGCCGCTTACCAACAGTTGGTCGCGGGTGTAGATGCGTTTGCTTCGGTCCTCGTCGTCATAAATCTCCAATTCATAGGTTTGATAGTTGGTGGGTGTGAATATTTTTTTTTGATAAAGCAAAGCCACATCAATTCCGCGGCGGTCGGGGCTGTCAAAATGGACGATGCCATAATCTTTATTTACCAAGGGTTCTTGGTTGACGAGGTCCTCGAGCACACGAAGATTTTCAACCTCACAAACACCTATCAATGCGGGCGAGGTGCCGGTAACATCGGCGCCAATTTCAGCTATAACCTTGGCCATGTTTGCAAGTTTTGCTTCATATATTTCTTGGGTCCAGTGGTCCTTGCCCTCGGGGGTTCGGTCGTCATCAAAAGTCAGCGGGTCATCTTCATAGTCAAAAAGGTTTTCCACATTATAAAAGGCCACGGTATTTACCTTATACTGTTTTTCACTCTGGGCGAAGGAAGCGGAGTTGCATATAAAATAAATAGCAAGGAAAAGGTTCAAAATTTTCATGAAATGGGCGAAGATTTTATTTAAGTTTTAGTTAACATTCTCAGGTTTCAAAAGTAGCTATTTCATTTAAAAAAAGTAATTTTGTCCCGCATTTTAAAACAAAATTCTACTAAACTCTATTATTTGGAATGAACAAAATCATTATTACAATTTACACGGTTTTTCTGGCAGCCACTGCGGTTTTTGCCCAAAATCCCGTTGTAATGGGAAGGGTAATCGATACCCATTCCAGCGAACCAATTCCGGATGTCCAGGTGAGCATTCAGAATACTATTTTTCAAACCCTCACCGATGCGCAGGGAGACTTTTCCTTTTCACAGGAAGGCCTGCCGCAAGGTGATCAAGTATTGGCAGTGTCAAAACGAGGCTATACAAGCGTGAAGATTCCGGTGACCATTCAGAACCAAAACCCGGTGAATTTAGACCATATTCTATTAACGGTTGACATCTTAACGGTGGAAGAGCAGATTGGCATCATAAGCCTTTCCGACGAACAATTGGATGAGGACGAAGGCACTTCCTTCAATGTTTCCGGTTTGCTTCAGGCATCAAAGGACGCATTTTTGAACGCCGCTTCCTATGATTTTAGCGCCACCTTTTTCAGGCCCCGGGGCTATGATTCTGAAGACGGAAAGGTTTTGATCAATGGTCTGGAAATGAACAAACTTTATAACGGAAGGCCCCAATGGTCCAACTGGGGCGGGCTGAATGATGCACAGCGAAACCAGATGTTCTCCATGGGAATGTCTGCCAACGAGTATAATTTTGGGCACCTTGCCGGAACTACAAATATCATTATGCGTGCGTCACAATACAAAAAGGGCGGCAGGATTTCCTACGCCTCCAGCAACCGAAGCTATCGTGGGCGCGTGATGGGGTCATACAACAGTGGGCTGCTTCCAAGCGGGTGGGCCTATTCGGTGCTTTTGGCCCGGCGTTTTGGCAACGAAGGTTTTGTGGACGGAAGTCTGTATGACGCAAACTCCTTTTTTGCTTCCGTAGAAAAAAAGTTGAACGAGCGCCATAGTTTGAACCTCACTGCATTTTACACTCCCAACCGCAGGGGGAAATCTTCTGCAAATACCCAAGAGGTATATGATCTTAAAGGAATTCGGTACAACAGTTATTGGGGCGATCAGGACGGGGATAAACGCAACTCCCGAATAAGGGAAGTGAACGAACCAGTAATAATGCTGAACCACTATTGGGATATTTCCGGGAAGACCCATCTAAATACCAATGTGGGGTATCAATTTGGTAAATTGGGAAACAGCCGTTTGGGCTATGACAATGCACCAAATCCAGACCCCACGTATTACCAAAAAATGCCAAGTTACTTTTTGGCCGATCCCAACGGACCTAATTATGGAGGAGCATACCAGGCCTATGAGCAGTTCGTTAATGACGGGCAAATCAATTGGCAGGACATTTACGAAACCAATATCTTTTATGCCGGCACTTCCCGTTATTATTTATATGAAGACAGGAACGATGACAAACAACTCTCGGCAAACACCATTTTGACCTCACAGATAACTGACAATATAGGCATTACCGCATCATTGAATTACAGAAACCTGAACTCCCATAATTTTGCGAATATGATTGATCTGTTGGGCGGAAATGGCTATTTGGATGTGGACAGTTTTAACCTTGGTAATGCCGCGCAGAACGATTTGAACAACCCAAACCGAATTATTGGTGAAGATGACATTTTTAAATATAATTATGAACTGGCTGCAAGCGACTACAGCGGGTTTGCACAAGCAGAGTTTTCATACTCAAAAGTAGATCTCTATGTTGCGGGAAAAGTGGGACAAACCAGTTATCAAAGAAACGGGCTTTACAGAAATGGTTCTTTTGGCGAGGGCAACGAATCTTTCGGGAAAAGTGACAAACTGGATTTTACAACCTTCGGCGGAAAGGCTGGAGCCACATACAAGCTTTCGGGCAGACATGCTTTGGAGGTGAACACGGCCTATTTTACGGAAGCCCCCACTTTACGCAATTCCTTTTCTAATTCACGCCAAAACAATTTCACCGTAAACAATTTGGGCGTTGCTGGCGATTTGTTGCAAGAGGAAAAAAACATAAGCGTGGACGGAAGTTACATTTTTCGCTCTCCCATCATCAAAGCACGCTTAACGGGCTATTACACCATGATGCAGGACGCCACTGAAATTTCATTTTACTATTTGGACGGGGTGTATGCCCAAGGAGGAACTCAAAATGAAGGTAGCGACAACGCTTTTGTACAAGAAATCCTTACCGGAGTAAATAAAAAAAATATGGGAGCAGAATTGGGGATTGAAGCCCAAGTGACCCCAACCATTAAACTGAAAGGAGCCGCGGCTTACGGTCAAAACACCTACGACAATAACCCCGAACTATATTTAACCTCCGATGATTTTTTAAGTGATTATGAATACTACGGACCGTCCTACTTAAAAGATTACAAAGTGGCCGGCGGGCCCCAACAGGCATACCAAATTGGTTTTGAATATCGCGACCCAGATTTTTGGTGGGTGGGCGCAACGGCAAATTATTTCAATAATGCATACATAGACGTTTCACCAATTACCCGTACTGCTAACTTTTATATGGATCCGAGCGATGGAATGCCCTTCAATGATTATGATCCAGAAGTGGCCCGAACATTACTGAAACAAGAAAAATTTGACGATTATATGTTAGTGAATGTAGTGGGCGGAAAATCCTGGAAAGTTAAGGACTATTACCTCGGTTTCTTTGCAACCATAAACAACGTTCTGAACCAGGAATACAAAACCGGTGGATATGAACAGGGCAGAAACGGAAACTACCGCGCGCTAACCGCTGACGCGGCACATGATACCCCGGTATTCGCACCCAAATATTGGTACGGCTACGGAACAACCTATTACCTAAACCTTTACGTTCGATTTTAATTAAGAAAAAAGCAATAAATTTAAATACAGATGAAACACTTTAAAAACATTAAACTACTCAGTTTCCTATTGCTTATAGGAATAATGGTAACCTCCTGCGTTAAGGATGATGATTATAGCGTGCCAGAGATAAACACACAAGAACCTAATGTAGATGTGAACACAGACATCGCAACGGTAAAGGCAATGTACAATGGATTTGAACCCGTTGAAATTGAAGCCGGTGACGGGTCAGAAAGAGAGCTGTGGATCGCCGGATATGTAGTTTCAAGTGATGAAACCGGTAACTTTTACAAATCGTTGGTAATTCAGGATGCACCCGAAAATCCAACGGCCGGCGTAGCGATCTCTACCAATTCAACCGATTTGTACACAAGATTTGAACCAGGGCGCAAAATATACTTCAAAGTAAGCGGACTTTTTATTGGCGAATACGCCGGCCTGCCAACCATTGGGGTTCAGGATGGCGATGAAGTGGGAAGAATTGATGTCCTGGATTTTGAGGATAGAATCCTTCGATCCTTGGAAAGTGTGGAATTGGTGCCTACCATCATTCCAATTCCCGAATCAAATAATCCCGCACGGTTAAATACCTTAGTGAAGTTTGAAAACGTCCAGTTTCCCACAGGTCTGGCCGGAGTGGAGCACTACGGAAACCTCAATAATACCTTTGGCGTTAACAGGCCGGTAGAAAACTGTGAAGGGCAAACCGTTATTTTAAGAACCAGTGGCTTTGCAGATTTCAAAAACTTGACGCTTCCCGAGGGCAACGGAACATTGACTGCAATTTTAAGCATTTTCAACAGTGATGTCCAATTGTTCATCAATGATGTTACCGATGTGGATATGACCGGCGAACGCTGCAGTAACGGTGGTCCCGGCGATGCAGTGGAACTTCCGTTTTCGCAAAATTTTGAAGAACAATCCGCCGGCACGGGAATGGCCGTGAATATTGAAGGATGGACGAACGTGAACGTAAACGGCGGAACCCGTGTTTGGGAGGTGCGTGAATTTGACAACAACAAATATGCACAAACTTCCGCTTTTAACAGTAACGAGAATCCGTATGAGGTTTGGTTGGTCACTCCCGGATTGATTTTGCCAAACGGATCTACTCCAACTCTTACCTTCACCACTAACGATGGTTTCAACAATGGAACTGCATTGACGGTGAAGATTTCCACAAATTTTTCCGGTGATGTGAATGCCGCATCGTGGACAAACTTGAATCCAATAATTTCCAGTGGAAACACAGGCGGTTATGGCGATGATTTCACTCCTTCCGGAGATGTGGACCTTTCGGCCTATGCCGGACAGGTGGTTTATATTGCCTATCAATATTTGGGAGGATCAAACGGTATCACCACTACCTATCAAATAGATGATATTTCTGTAGTGGAATAATTTATAAATTTAAAAGTAAGATAGACCGCTTCCAGTTTGGAGGCGGTTTTTTTTCGCATTCAAAAAAAATGGATTTAAGAAATAATCCTTCAAATAGTATTGATTTTAAGGATACCATTCACATTGAACGAATAGAAAATCCTGAAATAAAAAACCCTCACGCTGTTTTGAATGCTCAAAACTGTGAGGGTTTTCTGGGTGGATGGTTAGATGATTTATTCCTTATTTCTTCACCACAATAAAATTTGAACGTCGGTTTTGTTGGTGTTGGGCTTCCGAGCAATTTTCGCCACAGGGTACGGCTGGCCTGCTTTCGCCAAAGCCTTCGCCGGTTATTCTGTCCTTCGCAATTCCTTTTGAAAGAACGTACTGGACGGTGCTTTTGGCACGCCTATCTGAAAGTTGCATATTATATGCGTCCGTGCCCCGACTGTCTGTGTGGCCTTCCACTTTTATCACCATCTCTGGGTTCTTTTTCATCAATTCCACTAATTTATCAAGCTCAAATGCTGCTTGTGGCTTGATGTTGTGTTTGTCAAAATCAAAAAGAATTGGATTGAGTTTTACCAAATCGCCTTCAACTATTGCATCAATGGGCCGTAGGGCGATACGGATGCTCTTTTCACCTTCCTTGAACGAAGCCACGGTTTCGGCATTGCTTTCATAACCTTCCTTGAAAGCTTGAACCACGTGGCCTTGGTTGCACGCGGCGGTTATTGACCCTATTCCGTTGGCACCGGTGGTTTGACTCTTCAATTTGTTTTCAAGAGTATCAAAAAGGTCCAAACGTGCAAAGGGGATAGGTTCGTCGTTGGAAGCATCCACCACTATTGCGTTGATTATAACTTCACAGACATCTATTTTCTGGATTTTATAAATATCGTCACTTCCCTTTCCGCCTTTTCTATTTGATGAAACGTAGCCTTCCATGGTGGTTGGATTGTATGAAAACGCAAAATCATCATCGGTGCTGTTCACGCCGAGGCCGAGGTTTTTAACTTCCCCGAAACCTTCTGCAGTGGCGGTGGCCGCAAAAACGTCGAGGCCGCCCATTCCCAAGTGGGCATCGCTGCTGAAGTATAGGGTGCCGTTGGCATCCACGTATGGAAATCCTTCCCTGCCTTCGGTGTTTATTCCATCGCCAAGATTTATGGGGCTTCCGAAAGTGCCATCTTTTGAAATGGAAACTTTATAAATGTCGGCTTTTCCCTTTCCGCCGGGCCTGTCACTGGTGAAATATAGGGTGTTTCCGTCTGGGCTGAGCGCGGGATGGCTCGTGGAATATTGATGGTCGTTAAAAGGCACAGGCTGAATATCTTTCCATTCGCCATTTATATTTTCGGCATAATAAATATTCAGTTCATTGATGCCTTCTTCGCTCTTTTTATATTTTCCGTTGTAGTAGTCATTTCTGTCGAAATACATCCTTTTGCCGTCTGCGGTTATGGCCACGGTGCTTTCGTGGAATTTTGTATTGACATCGCCCTTCAGCAGAACTTCATTTTTTTCAACACCGCCCACGATGGAAGCTTTGTAGATATCCAAGAATGGTTCTTCATTCCATCCGTATTTTTTACGGGAGGTATTTCTGGCAGAAGTGAAATAAAAATCATTGCCAATAACGGTTCCGCCAAAATCTGAATACTTGGAATTTAGGGCATCCAGGTTTTTCGCGGAGAATTTCTGTGTGTTTTCATCAATGATTTTTGGGAGGTAATCTGGGTTCTCCATAAAGGTGACAGCCCGTGAATCCGTGGGGTTCATTTCCGCAAACCGTTTCATGTTTGAATTGTAATCTGCAAATTTGCCATTCGCTTTTAAGGACTGGGCATAGTTATAAACCGCTTCCGGATTCACATTTTTGCCCTTGACCACTCTTTTATAATAGGTCTCCGCCTTTTTGGTATCGTTTATAAAGTAATAGCTGTTTGCCAAACGTTCAAAAACATAGGTGCTGCCCTCGCCTTTTTTGAGCAGTTTTTGATAGGCCTCGGCCGCATCGGTATATTGAAGGCGGTCATAATATTGGTCTGCCTTTTTAGTTTTACTGTTTTGTGCCGTAACCAAGGTAGTGCTTACCGCAATGAGTAAAAGGATTGTATATATCTTGTTCATCTTAAATGAAATTAGTTGGGTTATTAGAAAAATCTTGGCGAACGTAGCACGCGCGGTTTAAAGTACACATCAAAGGTAAGCACCACTTCGTGTGAAGCTGGGCCCACCCCTTTCAAGTCAGAGTTCACGTGGTCATAAGCATATCCAGCTCGGATATTGGGGGTAATTTGAAACCCAATAAGGCCGCTGAAGGAATCGTCCAATCTATAGGAAGCCCCAAGTTCAAATCGTTCATACATCAGGGCATTTAGATTTATGTCGTATGAAATCGGTGCATCAAAAGCAGATTTTACCATAACTGAAGGTTTCAGTTTAAAGTTTTCCGAAAGTTGGAAAACATAGCCTGCAGTGGCAAAATAATGGTTTGTTTCTGAACCGTATTTTATTCCGTTTTCATCCAAATGAACTGACTTCAGCATATTCGGAACGGATAGTCCCACATAAAATTTTTCACCATAAAGAAAAGCGCCCGCGCCAATGTTGGGGTATGTATTGTTTATGTTTTGGGAAAAGAACGGGTCATTGGGATCCTGCAACTCTAAATCTGCAAGGCCCACTTCGTGGAAGGTCGCGCCCGCTTTTAGGCCCAGTGCAAGTTTGGTGGTGCCGCCCAATGGAAGGGTGTATGAAAAATCTGCAAACACGTTTGTTTCGCTAACAGGGCCCAATTCATCCTTAATTGCCGAAAGCCCCAGCCCGATTTTCTCACTGATTGGCGAATGGGCAGAAAAAGTAAAAGTCACTGGGTTGCCTTCCATCCCAGACCATTGGGTTCTATAGAGGGCGGTTAACGATAAACTTTCCTTTGATCCGGCATAGGCCGGATTGAGCACGTTCATATTGTACATGTACTGGGTGTACTGAGGGTCTTGTTGCGCCTGGGTTTCCTGATAAAGCAGCACCGCCATCAATACCAATAAGCTATATATATGTTTTTTCATTTGTATATAAAATTTTATAGAGTTGAAAATGGAATGTCCAGATAATTCGCCTGTGATTGCATGGAAAATTGATAGTGGAGATTTCATTTTTATAAAAAGTATTTAATGGGTTTAGTTTGCTTTTTGGTTAAGGTAAATCCATCCTGTGGCCTGATTGCCATAAACGGCATCATTCCCGGCAAGGTCAATTACATAAAAATAAGTTCCCGTGGGAAGCTCATCGCCTTTGCTGGTCTGTCCGCGCCATTGGTTGGTATAATTGGTTGCTTCATAAACCATGGTGCCCAATCTGTTGAAGATTTGAAGTTTGGCGATACCGGTTCTGTCATTAAGGAAAGAAAGGTCCAAAGTATCATTGAAGCCGTCGCCATTGGGTGATAGACCTTCTGAAATTACACAATTGCCCACGTCATACAAATTTATATTCACTGAATCTGTCCCAGAACATCCACCCACGGTGATAACTACGGTATAGGTTTGCGTTGCAAAAGTTCCCGTTTCCACAATAAAATTCAAGGTGTTGTTGGTTTCGCCGTTCAAAAGCGTTCCGTTCAAAAACCATTGATAGGTTGCGGCGGTTTCACTTGTTGTGGCCGTGAGGGTTTGTGGTTCGTTTGCACAGGTCAGGAAATCATCGCCAAGCGTTACCTCCAAGTCGTCTCTATAATTAACTGTTACGCTGTCGGTTGCGGTACAACTGCCCACCGTGGCGGTAACGGTATAAGTCCCTATTTCGGTTATTATTAATGTGGAATTGGTTTCGCCCACCAAAATAGTTCCGTCGAGACTCCATTGATAAATTGCCTCAGAATTGGGAGTACCAAGGAAGGCTTCCAAAACAACTTCGGAATCAAAACAGGTCTGGAAATCTTCGTTTACGCTAACGCTTATATTGCCCAGTCCCACAACAACGCTGTCCGTTGTGGTACAAGAATTAACAGTGACTTCAACGGCGTATGTTCCGGTTTGGGTGATAGTTAGGGTTTGGCTTGTTTCATTGGCTAAAATTGCACCGTTTAATCTCCATTGATACGTTGCCAGAGTTGGATCATAGTCTATGGCCTCGGCGGTGAGGGTTTCAGGTATTTCAAAACAGGATGAAAAATCGTCACCCACTGAAACATGAAGTTCATTCGGAGAAATGGTAACATCATCGGTGGTTACACAACTTCCCACGGTAACGTTTACACTATAAAGTCCGAATTGGGTTGCAGTTAGGGTTTGGTTTGTTTCTCCCGGCAGCACAAGCCCGTCCAAACTCCATTCATAGGTTGCCGAGGTAGGATCATAGTTTATAGCTTCCGCGGTTAGCGTTTCGGGGGTTTCAAAGCAGGTTGAAATATCTTCTCCCAACGAAACTTGCAGTTCTGCCGGGGCAATGGTTACTTCATCCGTTGCCAAACAGCCACCCACAGAAACCGAAACGCTGTAAAGCCCGTATTGGGTGGCATTGAGCGTTGGGTTTGTTTCTCCGGTTATCACAACGCCATCCAATCTCCATTCATAAGTGGCATCGGCAGGATTATAGTTTGATGGGGAAGCGTCCAAGAGAACGGGTTCGTTAAAACAAGTTGTAAGGTTTTCACCCAGTTCAATCAGGGGGATTTCATTGAAGTTTATGATTACCGAGGCGATAATGGTGCAGGTGCCAATGGTAACCTCAACAGTGTAGGTGCCGGAGGTGGTAACGGTTATTGTTTGTGTGGTTTCGCCGGTATTCCATAAAAAGGTAGCATCGTTTGGATTTCCGCCAATTATTTCGGCAGTAATATCATAACTCTCCGCTTCACAAAGTTCTTGGTCGCCGCCAAGGGCAACGGTAAAGGAGCCTTCTCGGGTTACGGTAACCTCATCGGTTTCGGTAACCACATCGCCATTACAGTTGGTATAAACCGCACGAGCCGTATAAGTTGTAGCTTGGTCCGTGGGGCATACGTTTATTGTTGGATCGGTGCCAATAACGGTGCCGCTTGCATCAAGCCAAGAGAAGGCAATATTGGAAGCGCCGTTTGGAGTAAAGCGCCATGCTTCGTTTGTAGCGGCCCAATCTCCGGTATTTCTTCCGGGAGCGGTGTAGCCCAAACTTCCGTTTTGGTTTTGGATGCCCAATACTGCATTGCCATCATTCCAGGAGCAACCACTGTATCTGTTCTCCACATAAACCTCTACCACATTTGTGGTTTCATAAATCACTATTTGTGAAGTTAGCCTAAGGTTATTGCAACTATAATAGGGTATATTTGGAAAATTCACCACCATTGTTCTACAGGGGGATTCTCCAAATACGGTCCAGTTTATAATGCCCGAACCACCCACATCTGGGTCAATATCCATATAGGGGCCAAAGATAGTTGTGAAAAACAAATTGGGGTTTGGAATGGATTCACTAAAGAGCCACTCACAATAGGAGCCTGGCGCATTGTTGCCCAAATCAAAAGAAACTACAGCATTTGAGCCGATGACCATTTCCGAATAGGTTTCCCCGAAAAAGCAGAAATCAAACGGGAGTTGGATGGCATCGGACCAAACGTCGTCCTCATCTACGGATACCGGGGTTCCTCCGGTAAAAGGAAAAGGTGGGTCATAAGTAATGGAAGAAACCTCATAACTTGTGGTTTCGCCCGTGTTGAGAAAGCTGGCCGTAAGGTCAGTACAGGGCTCACAATCTAACGCTACATCTGGGCCGGCATTTACGTTGGGACATCCCGGGCCTTGTGCCGAAACGGCAAAGGAGAAAAGTATCATTCCTATAAAAAGAGAAGTGCGTGATTTAAAGTTGCTTTTTAAAAAATGGTTACAACTTTGTAAATAGAGAGGTAATTTTATATTCATAAAGTGTGGGTATTTGTGAAAAGATTATGCGTTAACTTTTTATTAACATGGAAATATATAAAATTCTTGTTATATATCTCTTCCGTTGCGCTATAAACTTTAGACTTTCGTATGGAAATTTTGGAGGCAGAAGCTGGAATTTGCTGTAATAACTAGAACTAACGGCATTCATATAAAGCCAAAATTGTCAATTAGCTGCAAACTTCAAAAAACGCTTCCCTTCTGTTTTGTACCTTTACCCTATAAATAATTATATGATAGAGCAAACAGACATTTCTTATGAAAAAACCGTCCTCATTGGGCTGATAACCAAATTCCAGGATGAGGAAAAAGCTGAAGAATATCTTGACGAATTGGAATTTCTGGCATATACAGCTGGCGGGCAAGTACTCAAACGCTTCACCCAAAAAATGGATGTACCCAATCCGAAGACTTTTATTGGTACTGGCAAACTTGAAGATGTAAAAAATTATGTGGACGAACATCAGGTGGGCGCTGTTATATTTGACGATGAACTTTCACCCGCCCAGCAAAAGAACATTCAACGCGAATTGAACTGTAAAGTGCTGGATCGCACCAATTTGATTCTGGATATTTTTGCCCAAAGAGCGCAAACAAGTTATGCCCGAACGCAGGTGGAACTTGCCCAATATCAATATTTATTGCCGCGTCTTGCCGGAATGTGGACCCACTTGGAGCGGCAGCGTGGAGGTATCGGGATGCGCGGTCCGGGGGAAACGGAAATTGAAACGGACAGGCGTATTGTGCGCGACCGCATTGCTTTGCTGAAAGAAAAACTGAAAAAAATTGACCGGCAAATGGACGTGCAGCGAGGCAATCGCGGCGCTTTGGTGCGCGTGGCGTTGGTGGGCTATACGAACGTGGGGAAATCTACTTTGATGAATGTGATTAGCAAAAGCGATGTTTTTGCCGAAAATAAATTGTTTGCAACACTGGATACTACGGTCCGGAAAGTGGTAATTGGAAATCTTCCTTTTTTGCTTACTGATACGGTTGGTTTCATCAGAAAACTGCCAACCCAACTTGTGGAGTCTTTCAAAAGCACTCTGGATGAGGTCCGCGAAGCCGATTTGCTTTTGCATGTTGTTGATATCAGCCACCCTTCCTTTGAGCATCATATTGATTCGGTGGATAAAATTCTTGAGGATATAGGAAGTGCCGACAAACCGACAATTATGGTTTTCAACAAAATTGACGCTTACCATCCCGAGGAAATTGAAGAAGACGATTTGATTACTGAAAAAACCAAGGCACATTATACGTTGGAAGAATGGAAACAGACCTGGATGGCAAAACTCAAGGGCGATGCCATTTTCATTTCAGCCTTAAATAAAGAAAACTACAACGAATTCCGGAAGCTTGTTTATGATAAAGTAAAGGAAATTCACACCACTCGTTTTCCGTACAATAGCTTTTTGTATGATGAATATACCGAGGAGGATTAATTATTTCCGAAGAATTAAACACTAAAATCAAAAGCCGATTCAACTGTTTGAATCGGCTTTTGATTTACTTTAAAAAAATATTTTTTTAGAAACCGTACGTTAAACCTACGCCCAAAGCCTCACGAATTTGGAAACCCTGCACGGCATTGTCATCATAAATAGCCTGGAAAGTTACGTTTGTTGTAATGTATCGGTTCACTTTCATCACCAGATTAAATGTGTAATCAAGGTCAACATTTTGTGGATCCTCAAGATAGTTTGAATAAAGATTTAAAATATTCTCCGCGGAAATGTTTGCCATAATATCAAATTTGGCATAAGCAGAAAGCGAAGCTCCAAACTCAAAACGGCTGGTTTCATTGGCATCAACGCCAAAGTATTTATTTGAATTGTATGCATCCAATGCACCCGGAATGGCTTCATTTACTGTTGTAAAATCTTTGTCAACCAAAATAAATTTTGCGGTTGCGGGTGAAATATTCACATACAGATTGTCGCTTTTTTTCCAAAGCATTCCCGGGCCAAACTGAATATATGCGGGCGATAAAAAATGTGTTGTTTCAGTTCTATAACCTGCATCATCCGGATTTAGGTCCTCATTGAATTCATAGCCGGGCGCAAACTGGGTTTTGAAATTTAAAAATAAAGATTTGTACCAATTGCTTTCCTTTATCTGTCGTCCGAGGATAGAATTGAGTTCCAAACGATCATTGGTCTTGCGGGAATATTTATCGTCTCTGTTCTTAGTGATTCCATATTCGCCGATTAAACGGTTGTTCCAAGAAATTTTGTCGTGCTTATAATTAAAATCATAAGTAAGGGAAAGATTTCCGGAATAATTTGAGGTTCCGCCACCGGTCCATTCGTGGTTGAAAGCGGCCTGATTAAACAATAACGAAATATTCCCTGCACGGGTCCAACCGTTGGGAATACTGTCTTTTGGGGTTTCTTCCTGTGAAAGGAGGGTTGATGACAGGCCAAGAAGAACGGCCAGAAGTAAAAGTCTTTTCATAATTTGAAGTGTTTAAGTCAATACAAATAAACTATTTTTTTTTATAAAGCGGTACCGAAGAGCAAGCTTCGCCGTACATAATACTTTTTGCAACGGGCTGGAGTTTTTGGGCCAAAAGCACATAAGCGTTCTGCGGAATTGGTTTGTGGGCACAACCTTTGATTATTACCGGTTTGTCCGTAAATTCTGAAACGTCCAAATTCTGAAGTAATTCCGTAAAAAGAATGCTTTCCAATTCCTCCAAATTTCCCACCGTAATTTTCTTGGCAAAAGGCGCTAAATGAAGCGATAAAAATAAATAGGCCCAGCCGGGAACAATCGCTTCGGTGCTGCAAAAAAGGGCAACATATTTATTTTCATATTGGCTCCAATCGTGTTCTTTTGCTTTTTCCCGAAATTCACTTTCACGCAGCACAATGCCTTCCATTAACCACGGGGAAATATCAAAAGAAACCCGTTCGCCTTCGGGATAAATTTCCTCGAGGTCAAAGGTTAAGAGTTTGCTGTTCGCTACGCGGTTTATTATTTCGTTGGACAATTTTTAATGAGTTATGAGTTATGAGTTATGAGTTATGAGTTATGGGTTCAGAGTTATTGACTGACCACTGTTACTGAATACTGATCACTGAACACTTATTTCAAAGCATTCCCAGCTCCAGCTTTGCCTCATCGCTCATCAGGTCTTGGCTCCACGGCGGGTCGAAGGTTATTTCCACCTCTGCGTCTGTTACCATTTTCATGGATTTTACTTTGTTTTCTACCTCCATTGGCAGGCTTTCGGCTACGGGGCAGTTTGGGGTGGTGAGGGTCATCAATATTTTTACCTCGCGGTCCTCATTGATGAAAACGTCATAAATAAGGCCCAGTTCATAGATATCAACGGGTATTTCAGGGTCGTAAATAGTTTTGATTACCTCTATTATTTTTTCGCCTAATTCGGCCATATCTATTTCAGCTTCTGTTTCCATTTTTTATAATTTTATAATTGGGTTTGGTATGCCAAGGCATACAGTTTCATTTGTTTTATCATTGAAACAAGACCATTGGCGCGCGTTGGCGAAAGATGTTCCTTCAGGCCAATTTCATCAATAAAATCGGTATTTGCATCAAGTATTGCCTGCGGTTTTTGGTTTGAAAAAACCCGCACCAACACTGCGACTATTCCTTTGGTAATTATTGCATCGCTATCGGCGGTGAAAATAATTTTGCCATCTCTTATTTCAGAATTGAGCCACACTTTGCTTTGGCAGCCTTTTATTAGCTTTTCATCAGTTTTTAAGCGGGGGTCAATCAGGGGGAGTGATTTTCCGAGTTCTATCATATATTCATATCGCTGCATCCAGTCGTCGAACATGGAGAATTCGTTAACCAACTCTTCCTGTATTGCTTCAATGGTCATGGTCGTTTTTTAATTAGCGGTGTCTTTTTTTGCGTTTAAAAGAGCACTTCGGTCTGTTTTGGAATATAAAGTTAGGGCGCCGTTTTCTATGGAAAATGACCCCGTAGCGTTAAGGGCATCCAGAAAGTCGCGTTCGGTTTTCATGATATTTTTGTCCATACACATCTTTTCGCTTACTGCAAGTTCGCCAAAATTGATGGTGTTGAGGTCAATGGTGTAATTGCCAAAAACGGAATTGCATCCCGTGGTTCCGCGGAACGAATTGTCCAGAGCAGAAATGGTAAAGGTGGGGTTTGTGGTATTGGCCAGTTTTTTGCCGTTCAATGCCGTAACGGTATAATTTCCGCTTAATTGAACGCTTCCCGCCACGTCAATTACCTTTTTTGTTTCGTCGCAGCTGATGAAAATTAGTGCAAAAAGCAATACGGAAAATGTAGCAAGTGTTTTCATAATTTATAGTTTCAGGTTTCAGGTTTACAAGTTACAAGTTTTGGCCTATACTTTGAGTTTTCGGAATTTGATTTTTGGAATTTGGACTTTTTATTGCAACATTATTTTGGCTTTTTTTACTGCCGCTACCAGCGCGTCCACTTCTTCCAAAGTATTATAAAATGCGAAGGAAGCGCGCACCGTTCCGGGGATTTTATAAAAATCCATAATCGGTTGTGCGCAGTGATGGCCCGTTCTAACAGCAATTCCTAATTTATCTACAATCGTTCCAATATCATACGGATGTATTCCCTCAATATTGAAGGAAACCACCGAGGTTTTATCGGGACCGGTGCCGTAAATTTTCAAACCTTCAATTTCCAAAAGTTTTTCGGAGGCGTATTTTAAAAGTTCGTTTTCGTGTTTTTCAATGGCTTCAAAACCGATGGAATTCAAATAATCTATCGCCGCCCCAAACGCAATCCCGCCACAAATGTTGGGCGTTCCGGCCTCAAATTTATGCGGAAGCCCGGCGTATGTGGTTTTTTCAAAGGTAACCTCGGCAATCATTTCGCCGCCACCTTGGTAGGGCGCAAGTTTGTTGCCCCATTTTTCTTTCATATAAAGAATGCCAACGCCCGTGGGACCGCACATTTTGTGGGCTGAGGTTACGAAGAAATCTACATCTAGTTTTTGAAGATCGGGTTTTATATGTGAACAGGATTGTGCGCCGTCAATAAGCACGGCAGCGCCAACCTCGTGTGCTTTTTCAATAATTTTTGCGATAGGATTTATGGTTCCCAAAGCGTTTGAAATGTGGTTTACAAAGACCAATTTCGTTTTTTCGGAAAGCAATTTTTCATATTCCGAAAATATCAAAACGCCTTCCTCGTTCATTGGAATCACTTTCAAAATGGCCCCGGTTTTTTCACAGAGCATTTGCCACGGCACAATATTGCTGTGGTGCTCCATTGCCGAAACCAATATTTCATCGCCTTTTTTTAGAATATCAGAAAACCCGTTTGCAACCAGATTTATTCCGTGGGTTGTTCCAGCTGTGAAGATTATTTCAAAAGCTTCCTTCGCGTTGAAATGGGTCTGTATTTTTTTTCGCGAAGCCTCGTAAGCATCGGTCGCTTCTTGCGAAAGTGTGTGTACGCCCCGGTGTATGTTTGCGTTGTAATTGCTGTAATAATCCACAATCGCGTCAATAACTTGCTGCGGTTTTTGTGAAGTGGCGGCGTTGTCCAAATACACCAACGGATGGCCGTTTACCTTTCGGGTAAGAATCGGAAAATCTTGTCGGATTTTTTGGATGTTGAGCATTTTAAAATTTGTTCGATTGGTAAAAAAATTATTTTATTTCTCTTATTTTGAAAGGATTCTGTCTTGTATCGAATATGTGGGAAATATCGACTCTATCTTTAGCGGAATTTATCCAATAAATTATTTTATAGTGTTTGAAAATTAAATATCTGAATTGATTTGGAAGATCAGACAGCAATTCTTCCTTTTGACCTATAGTTGGGTTCAGTTCCAATCCCTCTGTATGATTAATGATTGCATTTATCAATCTTTGGGCAACTTTTGTTCCAGCTCTCGCTTTGTAATATTCAAAGATTTCAGCAAGTTTTTCTTTTGCGAATTTGGTCCAAAAAACGGTTAGCGCCATTTTTTTATTTCTTCTTTTAAATCTTTTGCGCTGATTACTCTATCGTTTTTGGAATCTTCCAATGAACGATGAATTTGGTCGTTAAATTCCTCAACGGTCATAGGCTTGAACTCATTATCTTCCGAATAAGTTTTATTCTCCTTTATCAAAATTTTCTCCAATTTGGAAATTACTTCTTCGCTCTGAATTTTTAAAAACTCTTTCACAAACTCTATTTTTCGGGCTTCTAAATTCATTTTTTTGGTTTTTATCAAAGATACTGAATTATGGTGTTTCGTGGATTGTGCTTTACCACGAATACACGAATAAAAAATATATTGATTCGTGTATTTGTGGTTATTTAAATTACAGCTCAAACCCCAAACTAACCCCAATTTTATTGGCGATAAGCTTGTTTATCCGAACTTTCAATTCTGGAATTTTTACACTTTCCAAAACCGTATTTGCAAAAGCGTACATCAACAATGCGCGGGCTTCCTTCAAACCAATTCCGCGGCTGCGCAAATAGAAAAGTGCTTCTTCGTCAAACTGACCAATGGTACATCCGTGCGAGCATTTCACGTCGTCGGCAAAAATCTCGAGCTGTGGTTTTGCGTTTATCGTTGCTTTATCGTCAATCAAAATATTATTGTTTTGCTGAAAGGCATCGGTTTTCTGCGCATCCTTTTCCACAATAATCTTTCCATTGAAAACTCCTGTGGAAGCTTCTGCAAAAAGGCCTTTGTAATCTTGGTGGCTCTCGCAGTTTGGTGCAATGTGGTGCACTAAAGTGTTGTGGTCCACGTGCTGATTTCCTTCCAAAATGGTGATTCCCTTTAAAGTGGAATCGCAGTTTTCGCCATTTTGATAGAAGTTGAGGTTGTTGCGCACCAAGTTTCCGCCAAAGGCAAAAGTATGTACTCGGCATACGGTGTCCCGCTGCTGCGAAATATAGGTATTGTCAATCAGGGAGGCCGTTGCCCCGTCTGTTTGTATTTTGTAATAATCTACATAGGCCCGCTTTTCGGCAAAAATTTCGGTGACCGAGTTGGTGAGCACCTTATTTTCGGAAAGACTTTGATGGCGCTCAATAATTTGGACATGTGCGTTTTCGCCAACAACGATCAAGTTTCTGGGCTGAAGGAACATGGCGGCCTCGTTTCCGGTAGAAAAATTGATTATTTCAATCGGTTTTTCCACCTCCTTGTGTGGGGGAATGTGGATGTAGGCGCCTTCTTTGGTGAAAGCGGTATTCAGCGCCGTAAGGCTGTCGCTTTTTGCCGCTTTATTGAAATAGGTTTCAATAATAGGCTGGTACTTGCTCTTGTTCAAAGCTGCGGACATCAAGCAAACATCCAGCGAATCGTGCGTGGTTTCTGAAAGAAAGGAGCTGTAAACACCATCTACGAAAACCAGTTTGTAGGTGTCTATTTCGTGGAGGAAATATTTTCGGACTTTTTTCAGTTCAACGTTTCGCTCTTTGTTTGAAAGGACGCTGTAATCTGTTTTCAAAAGAGGGCTGAGCGATGTGTATTTCCAGGCTTCTTCCTTTTTTGTTGGAAATCCTTTTTCCTCAAAGATTTTGATGGCATTGTTGCGCACATCGTGCAATGGCGAAT
>JBEBRF010000015.1:0-34652 GCA_040394975.1 Aequorivita soesokkakensis | reverse complement strand
TTGGCTATTTTTACAGAACCTACAAAGGTATAATGTTAGTTCAAATAGTGAAAGTTTGAGGGTTAATCTTTCAAAAAGGTGATGTTCCTTTTTAGGCCCGTAAATTTGGTTCGCTTTACGGCGCTTTTCTTAAATATTTTCTGAAATACTTCTTCTGTAATTTCTTCCCAGTCTTGTTTGGTCATGGAAAGCAGCTCTGGCTGTGGACTGAAAAGCGGTTCATTGTGTGGTTTGCTGAACCGGTTCCAAGGGCAAACATCCTGGCAAATATCACAGCCGAACATCCAATCCTGAAATTTTCCTTTTTGGGAAGCTGGGATTTCGTTCTTCAATTCTATTGTAAAATAGGAAATGCACTTGCTGCCGTCCACCACTCTCTCAGCCACAATGGCCCCGGTGGGGCAGGCATCAATGCAGGCGGTACAGCTTCCGCAATGGTCAGTGACGGGGGTGTCATACTCGAGGTCCAAATCAACTATTAGTTCTGCAATAAAATAGAAGGAGCCCAATTGTTTCGTTAGCAGATTACTGTGTTTCCCAATCCAGCCCAGCCCACTTTTTGCCGCCCATGCCTTGTCCAAAACCGGTGCGGAATCTACAAATGCCCTACCGTGAACGTCACCTATTTCTTTGGAAATAAAATCCATTAATTGCTTCAACTTATCCTTAATGAGAAAATGATAATCGGTGCCGTATGCGTACTTTGAAATTTTATACGTATCCGAAGCTTGTTCTTGCGCCGGAAAATAATTGAGCAATAAGGAGATAACGCTTTTGGACCCGGGCACCAGACGAGTGGGATCCAGTCTTTTATCAAAATGATTTTCCATATAAGCCATTTCACCGTGTCTATTTTTATTGAGCCAGTTTTCAAGGCGGGGCGCTTCTTCCTCTAAAAAAACGGCTTTGCTAATGCCACAGGACAAAAACCCCAATCGCTTGGCTTCAGATTTTATGATTTGGGTATTTTTGGAAACAGTGTTCAAAGCTGGCAAAATTTGAAAAAGTGACGTGTTGAGATTGATCGATCCTCTTTAGAAAAGTCCGTTTTGGGTTGGGCCCTTTAACTTGCCGAGGTGGCGGTATGCAGCTTCTGTAACCTCGCGCCCGCGCGGGGTTCGCATAATAAACCCTTGCTGGATGAGGAAGGGCTCATAAACTTCTTCTATGGTTTCGGTACTTTCTGAGACTGCCGTTGCAATGGTAGTGATGCCCACAGGTCCGCCCTTGAATTTTTCGATTATAGTTGAAAGAATCTTGTTGTCCATTTCATCGAGGCCGTGAGCATCAACGTGTAGTGCATCCAGCCCCACCTTGGCGATAGTGATATCTATCTTTCCGTTTCCCTTTATTTGTGCAAAATCGCGGATTCTTCTTAAAAGTGCGTTGGCGATCCTTGGAGTTCCCCTGCTTCGTCCGGCAATTTCAATAGCGGCTTCCATGGATATGGGGACCTTTAAAATTCCGGCACTTCGTTGTAGAATTGTGGTAAGCAGTTCAGTGGTATAATACTGCAATCTGGAGGAAATACCGAAGCGCGCACGCATGGGAGCGGTCAATAATCCAGACCTTGTGGTTGCTCCAATTAGGGTAAAGGGGTTTAAGTTTATCTGGACTGAGCGGGCGTTGGGGCCCGACTCTATCATTATGTCAATTTTATAATCCTCCATGGCTGAATAAAGATATTCCTCAACTATGGGGCTTAGCCTATGGATTTCGTCAATAAACAAAACATCGCGTTCTTCCAAATTGGTCAATAGTCCCGCCAAATCACCGGGTTTGTCCAATACAGGGCCCGAAGTTACGCGAATGTTTACGTTCAACTCGTTAGCCAGAATGTAGGCCAGTGTGGTTTTGCCCAATCCGGGAGGACCGTGAAAAAGGGTATGGTCCAACGCCTCGTTCCGCAGGTTTGCAGCCTGAACAAAAATTTGAAGGTTTTCCAAAGCCTGATCCTGCCCTGTAAAGTCGTCAAAACTAAGTGGGCGTAGTTTTTTTTCAATATCCAATTCCTGTGGGGAAAGGTTTTCTCCGGTGGGATCGAGGTTTTCGTTCATTCCACAAATATATGAAAACCCTTGTTACTGCGATTAAAGTTTCGCCGTTGTTGCCCCTATGGCAATATAAATGGAAAACAAAAAATGGCCGCTCAACATAAAATTAAGCGGCCATAATTAATTAAATAAGCAGGCTCCTCACTTCCTACATACTATTAACTCAATACGCCAAAGATAAGTGATTGCTTTTTTACATGTTCTACGTAGTGATACTTAATATTTTAGTAGAAAAAAAAAGCCCCTGCGTAAAGGCAGGGGCAGTTAGTTTTATGCTGTAAATCAATGATCTAATTCGTCTTCGTTATCCTGTAACGGAACGTTCTGTGGAATAAAATCCTGACCGGGAATTACAAAGTCTGTTTCGTCCTTATTAAGCTTACTGTAATCATAGGCCCAACGATATACGTGGGGAATCGCGCCGACCCAATTTCCGTGAATGTGCTTAATGGAAGCTGTCCATTCCAAAGTAGTTGCGTTCCACGGATTTCGAGGACCCATTTTTCCGTAGAACATTGAATGAATAAAATTATATAGGAATACTACCTGTACTGCGATGGTGATGATAGCGAAAATGGTCATTACTACGTTTATATCAGCCAAATCATCAAAATAAGGAAAGCTGCTGTTGGTATAATATCTACGTGGAAGCCCTGCCAGCCCCACAAAATGCATTGGGAAGAATATGCCATAGGCCCCAATGGAGGTAACCCAGAAATGGATATATCCTAATTTTTTATTCATCATTCGTCCTTCAAACATTATGGGGAACCAATGATACACCCCTGCCAAGAATCCATAGGCAGCTGAAATACCCATAACTAAGTGGAAGTGGGCAACGATAAAATAGGTATCATGGATATTTATATCAAGCGCGCTATCCCCCATAATAATTCCTGTTAGACCACCGGTAATAAAGGTTGAAACGAAAGCTATACACCAAAGCATTGCAACATTCATTTGCAGTTTGCCGCGCCATAAGGTAGTTATCCAGTTAAATGATTTCACCGCAGACGGGATCGCAATCAAGAGCGTGGTAAAGGTGAAGACCGATCCCAAGAAAGGATTCATTCCGGAGATGAACATATGGTGGCCCCACACAATGGTAGAGAGAAACGCAATTGTTAAAAGAGAAGCCACCATGGCGCGATAGCCAAAAATAGGTTTTCGCGAGTTGGTTGCCATAATTTCGGAAACTATACCCATTGCTGGAAGAATCACGATATACACTTCAGGGTGACCCAAGAACCAAAAAAGATGTTCGAACAGAACGGGAGAACCGCCTTGGTGGTGCAGCACTTCCCCAGCAATATAAATATCAGATAGGAAGAATGACGTTCCGAAACTTCTATCCATTATTAGCATTAAAGCTGCTGAAAATAGTACTGGGAATGACACCACCCCGATTATTGCGGTTAGAAAGAAAGACCAAACTGTAAGCGGTAATCTTGTCATGGACATTCCTTTGGTCCTGAGATTAAGTACCGTAACGATAAAATTAAGGGAACCCAACAAAGAACTCGCTATAAATATTGCCATTGAAATTAACCACAGAGTCATGCCTGCGCCAGAGCCCGGTATGGCCTGGGGCAATGCGCTAAGTGGAGGATAAATAGTCCATCCTGCTGATGCCGGTCCTGCTTCTACAAATAAGGAGGCCAACATAATGACGCTGGAAATAAAAAACATCCAATATGAAACCATATTCAGAAATCCAGAGGCCATGTCCCTTGCGCCAATTTGTAGGGGAATCAATAAATTGCTGAAAGTTCCACTTAAACCCGCGGTTAACACAAAAAACACCATGATGGTTCCATGAATTGTAACCAAGGCCAAGTAAACACTGGGATCCATTACTCCGTCTGTACCCCATTTTCCGAGAAATATCTCATAAATGGTAAATTTGTGGTCTGGCCAGGCCAATTGCAACCTGAACAATAAAGACATCAAAATACCTATGACCCCCATAAAAATACCGGTAATCATATACTGCCTTGAGATCATTTTGTGATCATAACTAAATATATATTTAGTTATAAACGTTTGCTTATGATGATGTCCATGATCGTCGTGATGATCTTCTACTGCGTGGACCTGTGCGTTTGCTGACATATTTTTTAAGCTAAAATTATTTATTCTTTGCTAAGTTGTTCTGCGAGTGTAGGCTGCTCTGCCAACCAGGCTTTGTAATCCTCTTCAGATTCAACAATAATTTTCATTTGCATGTTGTAATGGCTGATGCCACAAATCTTGTTACAGATCAATACATAATCAAATTCATAGGGCTCTAAAGGCTCTTCTCCTGCGGCGGCCAAATCTTTACTCTTTTCTGTTCTAATAGAATTGATATTCGCCACCTTTTCTATCACATAATCCTTTTGCCTCATTTCTTCGGTGGTTATAGTGGGGGTAAAAGCGAATTGGGTTACCATGCCCGGAACACAATTCATTTGCGCACGGAAATGCGGCATATAGGCAGAGTGCAATACATCTTGGGAGCGCATTTTTAGCAACACCCTTCTCCCCACTGGCAAATGTAGTTCGGTAACTATTTTATCATCCCGTCCATTGGGGTCTGCGGGATCTACGCCCAACTGGTTGATGCCTTGAATCAATCTTACATTGGCCTCACCCAAGGTATTGTCATTCCCCCCATATCTGGCCTTCCAGTTAAATTGCTGGGCATAAAGCTCAACCATAAGTGGATCATCGTCGCGGTCCACGTTCATAATATCTGTCCAGGTGAACAATCCGTATATGATGAGACCGGCCAACGTAATTACCGGTATAATGGTCCAAATAAATTCCAATTTATCATTGTCAGCATAAAAAGTAGCTCTTTCCACTTTATTTCCGCGATAGATAAATGCGAAATAATGCAAGACGGCCTGTGTAACAATACCCACGAAAAAGATAAGAATCATGGAGACCAACATAAGGTTGTCGATTTGGGAACCATGTTCAGATCCCGATTCTGGCAACAAAGTGTCAAACCACAGCCAGAAGCTAACAATTGTTAAAATGTAGATAAAGGCCAAGAAGCCCATCATCATATATCCTTGGGTGTTGTTGTCTTTATCCGTAGCGATTTCGGAATAGATGGTTGGCTTTGATTGCGCCAATTTATAGATTCGGCTCATCTGCCATACAGAGATCCCAAAAAGAATGATTACTAATACAACTAAAAATGCGGTCATCTTTACAATTTCTTCTTTAAACTAATTATTAAAAATGGTAGTTCTCACTTTCCTTGATAAATGGATCGTTCTTCGGTCTTAATGAAACCTTGCCAAGGGCAGTGCCAACAATTAATATGAATAGACCCAAAAAGAACAGGACTGCAGCTATTTCGGGAATGCCAAAATACCAATTATGGCCCACCGTTGAGGGCATTACCAAAAGGAAAACATCAATATAATGGCCCACTAAAATAAACACGGCTGCAATAACCACGAACCACGGAATTCTTTTGTAATCGCTGTTCATCAAAACGAGAATAGGGAAAACAAAATTAAGAATAAGCATCCCGAAAAACAACATTGGGTACTCTTGTATCCGTATAATAAAATAGGTGACTTCCTCCGGAATGTTGGCATACCAGATCAACATAAACTGGCTAAACCATAAATAGGTCCAAAAAATACTGAAAGCAAACATATATTTGGCCAAGTCATGTAAGTGCTTGTCACTCACGAACGGAATCAAGCCCTGTGCCTTTAAATGGATGGTCACCAAAGCAATGACGGTAATTCCAGAAACGAACATGCTGGCGAAAATGTACCACGCAAAAAGGGTACTGTACCAGTGTGGGGTCATGGACATGAACCAATCCCACGACATGGTTGCTTCTGTCAACAAGAAAAATATCAGGAAAAATACCGAAGCCTTGAAATTCTTTCTATAAGGGTCATAATTTGTGGCTTCTGCTTGTGCAAGAGAGTGTTTTCTGGAAAAATAACGATAAAGGTTCCATCCCAAAAGATAAATCACACCGCGAATAATAAAAAAGGTATAATTGAGATAGCCTGCTTTTTCCTGAAGAATTTTATCTCCGGCCACCAATTCCTCGTTCTGCCACGGATAAAAATGGGTGCCGGCAAAAATTATAATTAGAAATACTATTATGGATCCAGGCAACAAATAGGCCGTAATTCCTTCCATGATTCGGTATAGAACTGGGGACCAACCTGATTGGGAGGCAAACTGAATGGCATAGAAAACCAATACGCCAAGGGCAATCATCATAAAGAAAAATGCCGCTACGAAGGTTGCTGACCAAGGTCTTGTCTGCAACTGGTGTAACACATGTTCTTCATGTGATGCCGCGCCGTGACCCTCAGGTTTTAAATCTGTGGCATGTTGCATAGCACTTTCAGAGTATCCTTCCTGTCCTCGGGCCTCATCCACAAAGTTGGCAGTGGTGCCTTCTCCGTGTCCAGTAGCCGCGTGGCTCTCACCATGGTGGCCGTCCTGTTCTGCCAGTATTATTTTAACATCATCAATGGTTTTCGGTGTGGTTAAAAAACCGAAGATTATTCCGGCAAGTCCTAAGACTATTAGAACAATAGAAAACAGTTTTAAACTTCTTGGTAGCGTGTACATATCTTTAGCTATTCTCTTTTAATTCCTTAATTAGGTTCCTATTGTGAGACCGTATTTGGTTCCGTAAGGGTTGTGTTCACGACAGTGCTGTCCGTGGCAGACCCTGATTTTGATGTTTCCAAAATTCCCGGAGTTCCGTTTAAAGCCGCCTTTAGATCCATAACGTGCATTGCAATCTGCCAGCGCTCCTTTTCACTGGTTTGGGATGCATATGAGCCCATGGCGTTCAAGCCATAGGTTTCCACGTGATAAATGCCGCCCAGCACAATATTTCTTCCCGGATCGGCAAAGCTGGGTATTCCCAAAAACTTTTCGCGTTTGGCCAAAATTCCTTGGCCGTCCCCTTTATCTCCGTGGCATACGGCACAGTAAACTGTATAGAGTTGGTTTCCTACAGTAATGTTTTCCTCGGTGATTTCATAAGGGCTTTGCAACTGGGCTTTTGCCAATTCAAGACCGGCGGTAGAATTTTCATAGTCATAGGGCGTAAATCCGCGCGGTACCGTGTTTTCCGGCGGAACCATGGCTTGTTGTTGATTGGGAAAAATATCATATTCGCCAAAGGTTTCATAACCTACCGGTTCATACATATTGGGGAAGTACTGATAGTTCGGCCTTTTATCGTTAAAGCAAGAAACCAAGCTCATTGAGACTATCGTAGCAATTACTATGTTAAAGAATGTTTTCATATTAATGGTCTTCCTCTTTTTCAATTAAACTAATCTCTGATGCGCCTGTGTCATACAAAAATTTGGTAAGCATTTCCAAATCGTGATTTTCAGCATCTACTTCCATTAAAAAATGATCATCTGTGGTGCGCGGATCTGGATTCTCGGCTTTTTTGAAGGGCCATAACTTGCTGCGCATATAGAAGGTAATGACCATTAGATGGCCTGCAAAAAACACGGTAAGCTCAAACATGATGGGGATAAACGCCGGCATATTTTGGTAAAAGGTAAAACTGGGTTTGCCTCCAATATTTTGGGGCCAGTCTTGTATCATCATGTAATTCATCATTGCCACGGCAACGCTTAACCCTACAAGTCCATAGAGAAAGGAGGTGATTGCAATTCGGGTGGGTGCAATTCCAACCGCATGATCCAGCCCGTGTACCGGAAATGGGGTAAACACTTCCGAAATATGGTAATTTGCGGAACGCGTTTGCTTGACCGCCTGCAATAGCAGGTCATCATCAGTATATATTGCGTGAATTTTAGTTGCGGCCATAATTAGTTAGTGTTTTTAAGTGTTAATGCCTGGCCTGCCCAATCATCGCGTTCGGGGCTACCGGTAAAATCACTAATTATTTCATCTAATAGATCATATTCCCTCGGGGTCATTCGGCTTATTTGGTCATAAGTAAAAATCCCGATTTGGTGTAGTTTCTGTTCTATAACTGGCCCAATGCCCTCAATTCTTTGAAGATCGTCCTGATCTTGATTTGCAGGGTCAAAAGTGCCAATGGCATTGAGCAAGATATTTATCTTACCTTTTTGAAGATCATTGTCAACATCAAGGTTTTCAAATTCTTCCGAGGACGAATCTGCGAAGGAGGAATTAAAATCCTTATCTTCTACGTTTGCTGCTGGCCCGGCATCTGCGGGATATTGTTCTATGTGTTGCACGTGGCTATGGTCGTCACCATGAACGGCACGCAATCTTTTAAAAGCTTCGCCTGAAGTTTTCATAATTGTTTTTACCTCGGCCTGCGCAATAACCGGGAAGGTTCTGGCATAAAGAAGGAAAAGAACAAAAAAGAATCCGATGGTTCCCATAAAGGTGCCAATATCTACAAAGGTGGGTTGAAACATGGTCCAGGACGATGTTAATCGGTCTTTACTTATGTTCACCACAATAATATCAAAACGTTCAAACCACATCCCGATATTTATAATCAGAGCAACAATGAAGGTCCACATTATGTTGCGTCTCAATGATTTGACCCACAGTGTTAATGGCACAATGAAATTACAGGTTATCAATGCCCAGAACGCCCACCAGTAAGGTCCAGTAGCGGCACCAAAAGAAAGATAGGTGTAATTTTCATAAGGCACGGCGGAATACCATCCAATAAAAAATTCAATTGCGTAGGCCACGGTAACGATACCTCCCGTTAGCAATATTACCTTGTTCATATACTCAATATGCAGTACCGTAATATAGCTTTCAAGATGTGAAACCTTTCGCATAACAATTAACAGGGTTTGCACCATTGCAAATCCAGAAAAAATGGCACCGGCAACGAAATATGGTGGATAAATGGTACTATGCCATCCTGGAACTACCGAAGTGGCAAAGTCAAAGGATACAATGGTATGCACGGAAAGCACCAAAGGTGTGGCCAAACCGGCCAAAACTAGCGATACCTCTTCAAAGCGCTGCCAATCCTTTACGCGTCCGCTCCATCCAAAACTCAAGATACCGTATATTTTCTTCTGAAAGGGACTCTTGGTCCTATCGCGAATCATCGCGAAATCAGGCAAAAGCCCTGTCCACCAAAAGACTAAGGATATGGAAAGATAGGTAGATATTGCAAATACGTCCCAAAGCAGCGGTGAATTAAAGTTAACCCATAGTGACCCGAATTGGTTCGGAATGGGGAGCACCCAATAGGCCAGCCATGGACGGCCCATGTGGATAATAGGAAACAACCCGGCCTGCACCACGGCAAAAATTGTCATTGCCTCTGCAGAACGGTTTACTGCCATTCTCCACTTTTGACGGAAAAGCAACAATACGGCTGAAATTAGTGTACCGGCGTGACCAATACCTACCCACCAAACAAAGTTGGTAATGTCCCAAGCCCAGCCAATTGTTTTGTTCAATCCCCAAACCCCTATTCCGGTTGAGACTGTGTAAATAATACAACCCAATCCCCATAAAAACGCAACGAGGGCAATGGTAAAAACAATCCACCAAGATTTATTGGCTTTTCCCAATACAGGAGCAGCTACATCTACACTGATATCATGGTAGGATTTATCTCCCAGAACCAGAGGTTCTCTTATTGGGGCTTCGTAGTGTGACGACATATATAATACTTAAAAATTGGTTCTTTAATAATTTTTTATGATTCAGCTGTATTTTTTACTATCATTTGATAGAACACATTCGGCTTTGTTCCAGTACTCTCAAGAAGATGATACATTCTATCATTTTTCTTCATTGCCAGTATTTCGGAGGATTCATCGTTCACATCACCAAAAACCATTGCTCCTGTTTCACAGGCGCTGGCACAAGCGGTAGTAAACTCACCATCCTTTACGGGTCGGCCTTCACGCTTGGCATCAAGGATTGTTTTTTGGGTCATTTGGATACAGAGAGAACATTTTTCCATCACCCCTCGTGAACGCACAACCACGTCTGGATTGAGCACCATTCGGCCAAGGTCATTATTCATGTTATAGTCAAATTCGTCATTCTCACTGTATAAAAACCAATTGAAACGACGTACTTTATAGGGACAGTTGTTAGCGCAATAACGAGTACCCACACAACGGTTATAGGCCATCTGGTTTTGACCTTGACGTCCGTGGGAAGTAGCCGCTACAGGGCAAACTGTTTCGCAAGGAGCATGATTACAATGCTGGCACATTACAGGCTGGAAGGCAACTTCTGGATTTTCATAAGCCGGGACCTCAACGGTTTTATAGGTTTGAAAGGCAGGAAGATTTTCCAGTTTTTCAATTTCTTCCTTAAAGGTTTCACCCGCGGAATAATACCTGTCTATTCTAAGCCAATGCATGTCCCTAAATTTGCGAACTTCGTCCTTACCAACAACCGGGATATTGTTTTCGGCATGACACGCAATTACACAGGCGCCACAGCCGGTACAAGCATTTAAATCGATGGATAGGTTGAAATGATGGCCCACAGTTTCATCGAAGGGACTCCAAATATCAGCTTTCTTATCGCGAACCTCAACAGGGGCATGATCATAGTCCACCACAGGGACGGCATTCCATTCACTAATATTTTTTGTATTGAATATCTCTAAGGTAGTTTCCTTGATTATATCATTGCTTCGGCCAGCCATCGTGCTTTGAAGCTGTACACAGGCAAATTCATGGACTCCTCCAGCTTTTTCAATATTCACTTTTTGGATCTCGGAAAAATTCTGGTATAGCGGATAAGCATTTACCCCAGTTTGCATTTCTTCTTGGATTGCCGCAGTTTTTCCATATCCCAACGCCATTCCCACAGAACCTTTGGCCTGTCCGGGCTGAATAATGACCGGCACGTTTTCAACTTTTACAGTGCCCAAGGTAATATTCACATAACTTCCGTTGAGGGCTCCATTGGAAACGTGGTAATTTTCTAAACTTAATTCTTCTGCATCGGCAGCCGAAACGGTAAGAAAGTTATCCCAAGACGCTCGGGTAATGGGATCGGGAAATTCTTGCAACCACGGGTTATTGGCCTGTTGGCCATCGCCCAATCCTGTTGAAGTGTACAGGGTAAGTTCATAATTGCCATCCTGTGAAAAAGAGGCCAATGCACCATTGGAAGTGGCCTCCTCCTTTATACCTGATGCTACGGGCTGAATTGGATCCATTAAAGTTTCGGCGCTACTTTCCAATACTCCGGCTTCCAAAGCTTTATTCCATGAACCGCCCTCCAAAATAGACGCAGTCCAATTTTCTTTTATATACATAAAATAGTTTGGAGCCTTTCCTGTCCACTGCATCAAGCAATCTTGAAATTGGCGGGTGTTAAATAAAGGCCGAATAGTGGGCTGTGCAAGACTGAAGCTACCTTTTTTGATTTGGGCATCGCCCCAGGATTCTAAGTAATGTGGGGTGGCCGCAACCATTTTTGCCAAGGAAGCGGTCTCATCCTGTTTCATGGCGAATGCCAGGCTCAATTCTAGTTTTTGATATGCATCCGCAAATTCCTTATTATTAGGAAGAGAATACACGGGGTTCACCCCCACGGTTATTAAACCTTTGATGCTTCCGGAAATGATGCCGTTAACCACATTCATTACCTCGCTGTTGCTGCCTTGTCTGATCAGTAACGGCTTGGTTACATCTATCGCATCACTGCTGGCATTAAAATTCAATGCAAGTGTTTGCGATTCCACATCGGGTAGATTTGTTATTAATAAACCCTTGCTTCCGGCCTTTTGCAGTTGGGCCTTTGCTTTATTCACTGCGTCTGCAATATTTTCTGGCAAATCAGAAGAACTTCCCCCTGCCAAGGCTTTGAGTATTTGAATTTGTTGCGAAGGTGTTGCCAAGACCCGTTTATCTGCTTTGGCACCCGTTAGTGACAGGTTGGCTTCAAATTGAACGTGTCTCGAAATTTTTCCGTTCTTAGGAATCCGGCCTTGGGCATAGCCTCTGCTATAGCTTCCACCCTGCCAATCGCCCAAAAAATCTGCCCCCACGGATACAATTACTTCAGCTTTGGAAAAATCGTAATCGGGCAAGGCACGGGTACCGTATTTATTCTGGTATGCGTCTAAAGCGCCACTGCAGGAAACAGCATCATAAACAACATGACGTACATTGGGATATTTAGCGGTAAATTCGGCAATCAACTTTGAAGTGGATGGACTTGCAAATGTTTGGGTAAGCAAAACTATTTCCTTGCCTGTCATGCTATCCAGTTTTTGGGAAACTGAAGTATCAAATTCGGCCCAGCTTACTCCGGCGCCATCAATTGTGGGTCCGGTAAGTCTATTTTTATCATATAAAGACAAAACAGAGGCGTGGACGCGGGCATTAACGCTTCCGCCATGTTTCGCTAAATCATTTTTCTCTATTTTAATGGGGCGCCCTTCTCGTGTTTTTACCAATATATTGGCGAAATCAAAACCATCGGCCATGGTGGAGGCATAATAGTTTGCAACACCGGGAACAATTTCATCAGGCTGAACTACATAGGGAATTGACTTAACCACGGGCCCCTCACAGGCTGCCAGAGTTGCGGCGGCGGTGGTGAAACCAACGTATTTTAAGAAATCGCGACGTGTGGTTGAAGAAGCTGCCAACACTTCCTTATTGCCAAGAAATTCATCCGTTGGGATTTCCGTTACAAATTCATTGTCTTGCAGCGCCTTAACAATCGCGCTGTTTTCATTCAGCTCTTCAACACTTTTCCAGTATTTCTTGTTTGATGCCATATTAGTATATGTAATAATCCAAATTAATTAATTAATAGTGACATTTGCCACATTCCAACCCGCCCATTTCGGCTATAGTTAGCTTTGCAACACCGTATTTTTTTGAAAGCTCCTCATGGATTTTGGCATAATATTCATTATTTTCCAAATTCACATTGGTTTCTTTGTGACAGTTGATACACCATCCCATTGTAAGTGGGGCAAACTGCTCCATAATCTCCATCTCTTGAACTTCACCGTGGCAGGTTTGGCAAGCTATTCCTGCAACAGTGACATGTTGGGAGTGATTGAAATATACAAAGTCAGGAAGGTTGTGGATACGCACCCATTTCACCGGTTCAGTTTTTCCGGTATAGGCTTGGTTTTCAACATCCCAGCCTACGGCCTTGTACAATTTGGCAATTTCGCCATCATAAAATTCTTTAGAGTATTCCTCAGTTGCGGTTTCCGGAGCAACTTCTGAAATATTTTTGTGGCAGTTCATACATACGTTCAATGAAGGGATGCCGGAGGTTTTGCTCTGTCTCGCAGAACTATGGCAAAAATTACAATCTATTTGATTATCGCCAGCGTGAATTTTGTGTGAGTAGTGAATTGGCTGTACCGGAGCATACCCCTGATCCACCCCAACTTGCATCAGGTATCCATAGGCAAAATAACCCGCCGCAAGAATGAGAAAAATAGATACGGAGAGCACTAAAAACTGGTTTTGAACGAATGCTCTCCAGATTGGGGTCCGCTTGGTTTTTTCTTCGTAAACAACCCCTTGGGCCTCGGCAATCCTCTTTAGCGTATTTGTCACTAAATAGAGTGTGATCACTAACAAAAGAAAAATCAGCGCCAACGCGCCCAAAATCAAGCTATTTGAAACTCCCTCACCACCCGTTGAACTTCCTGTGCCTGTCTCTGTTGCGGCCGCCGCGGCCGGAACGGCTTTTGGCTGGCTGGTATAAGCAAGTATGTTGTCAATATCAGTATCGGACAAGGCCGGAAAGGGGGTCATAATTGCCCTATTGTTCTCCTCAAATAATTTTACGGCCAAAGGATCGCCACTGGCTATCATCGCTGGACTGTTGTGTATCCAATCACGAAGCCACTGGCGTTCAAATTTATCTGCAACTCCCCTAAGCGCTGGACCCACAGCCTTTGCATCCAGTTTGTGGCATGCTGCACAATTGGCCTTGAACAATGCCTCCCCGGCAGCAACATCGCCTCCTGGCGCAGCTTCATCCTGGGAATATATGGTAGTTGAAAAGGTTAGTGAAAACACTAACAGAAGAAGTGGCAATTTTGAGCGTAGATGTATAAAATTCACCTTTTTCATACTAATGGATAAATTACAGTCGATGGTTTGGAACAGAATCAGTTACGGTCAAATGTAATAAATATGGGTCATTCTGCACCACAAATAAAGGGACAAAAGTACATTATAAAGTCGATTTTGAAAATGCAAACAAAGTGTTAACTATTAATTTATATTAGTTCTAAATAATATTTTGAGCCTTCGTAAAGTTATTAAGTTTTACATTTGCTTTAAATATAAATTTTATGGATCCACGCCCGTTTTCAAAAGTTTTCGCCATCTGTATTTTGGCGTTTTTTCTTTCCGCAAAAAGCCTTGCGCAAAATGCAACCTTAACCATAAATCAAGACCCAAAAATCACCCAGCTGTTAGATTTGAAAAAAAATCTTGAAAGAGATCGCGAATTCTCTGACGGTTATACCATTCAGCTTTACTACGGCGAATTGGACAAAGCGAACCAAATTCTGAAAAAATATAAGGGAAGTTATAGCGACTGGCCCGCATCCATTGAATACGAAACACCCAATTATAAGGTTTGGGCGGGAAATTTCACCACCCGAATTGAAGCCGAGCGCGCACTGATTGAAATTCAAAACAACTTCACTTCAGCCTTTATTTTAAGGCCCGAAAGACGGAAACAGTGACCCATACAGACCTGGTCGGCTTTTCTGGCAAGGCTGATAATTCCGTGTGGATAAAAAAACGACCCGAACATTACAGTTCGGGTCGTTTTTGAATTTAAAAGAAAGATGCTGGTTACTTCAACTTCTTCTTTACTGCAACCTCTTGGAAAGCTTCAATGATGTCATTTTCAAAAATGTCGTTGTAGTTTTTAATCTGGATACCGCAATCATAGCCTTTTGCCACTTCCTTCACATCGTCCTTAAAGCGCTTTAGGGAGGCCAGTTCACCGGTATAGACTACTACGCCTTCGCGGATTAGACGAATTCCTGAATTCCGGAATATCTTTCCGGTCAACACCATACATCCCGCAATAGTGCCAATTTTTGAAATTTTGAAGGTTTCACGGATTTCGGCCGTACCGGTAATTTCCTCTTTCATTTCAGGTGAAAGCATTCCTTCCATTGCATCCTTTACGTCGTTTATAGCGTCATAAATAATGGAATAGGTGCGGATATCTATTTCCTCTTTATCAGCCATTTGGCGGGCATTGCCCATTGGGCGAACGTTGAATCCAATAATGATGGCATCGGAAGCTGAAGCCAGCAATACATCACTTTCGGTTATTGGCCCTACTGCCTTATGGATAATGTTAACTTGGATTTCTTCCGTAGAAAGATTTTGGAAGGAATCTGTCAAGGCTTCTACCGATCCGTCCACATCACCCTTGAGGATAATATTCAATTCTTTGAAATCGCCAAGTGCGATTCGTCTTCCAATTTCATCCAGTGTAATATGGCGCTGAGTTCGTACCGATTGCTCGCGCTGAAGCTGCGTACGTTTTGTGGCGATTGCTTTGGCTTCACGCTCATCGTCAAAAACATTGAATTTGTCTCCGGCCTGTGGCGCCCCGTCCAATCCGAGTACGGAAACGGGAGTTGATGGCCCGGCTTCTTTCACGTTTTTGCCGCGCTCATCTTGCATGGCGCGTACCTTTCCGCTATTTTGACCGGCCAAAACATAGTCTCCCACTCTCAAAGTTCCACTTTGGACCAGGACTGTGGAAACATACCCACGGCCTTTGTCCAGAAATGCTTCCACAACGGTTCCGTATGCTTGGCGGTTGGGGTTTGCGGTCAATTCGAGCAGTTCGGCTTCCAGCAATACTTTTTCGAGGAGTTCTTTTATCCCTGCTCCCGTTTTTGCCGAAATATCGTGTGATTGGATTTTTCCTCCCCAATCTTCAACCAACAGATTCATTTGGGCCAGACCTTCTTTAATTTTTTCGGGATTGGCGCTTGGTTTATCTATTTTGTTGATGGCGAAAACTATAGGTACGCCGGCTGCCTGTGCGTGGCTGATAGCTTCCTTTGTTTGTGGCATTATATCATCATCTGCCGCTACTACTATAATGGCGAGATCCGTTACTTGGGCCCCACGCGCCCGCATGGCGGTAAATGCTTCGTGACCGGGAGTATCCAGAAATGCGATTTTTTGTCCACCTTCCAATTCAACACCATAGGCACCAATGTGCTGTGTGATGCCGCCCGATTCACCAGCTATTACGTTCTCTTTTCGAATGTAGTCCAGTAAAGATGTTTTTCCGTGGTCCACATGCCCCATCACGGTCACGATGGGCGCGCGTGGCTGAAGATCTTCGGGTGCATCTGTTATTTGGTCCACTGCAACTTCAATGTCCGCAGTTACAAATTCTACTTCGTAACCAAATTCTTCGGCAACGATGCTCAATGTTTCCGCGTCGAGACGTTGGTTCATGGTCACCATCATTCCAAGGCTCATACAGGCCGAAATGATCTTCGTTACCGGAACGTCCATCATTGTGGCCATTTCGCTTGCGGTAACAAATTCCGTTACTTTTATTAATTTGTTGTCTGCTTCCTGTTGCGCGAGTTCATCAGATTTTTGGCGGTGCGTATCCCTTTTTTCTCTACGGTATTTTGCTCCTTTTCCTTTTGAAGATTTGCCTTGCAGTTTTTCTAAGGTTTCGCGCACTTGCTTTTGTACTTCTTCCTCACTTGGTTCTTCTTTTGGAGCTGTACTTCGGCCTTTTCTTGCAGGTCCGCGACTATCCTTAAAGTTGTTTCCACCGTTGGAAGGGCCTCCGTTTTTCGGCGCTTCCTTGCTTATTCGGCGTCTTTTGCTCTTTTTATCTTTTTTATCATCGAGCTTGGGGTCCTTTTTCTTTTCGGGTTTTTTGAACTGGGTAAGATCAATCTTTTGACCGGTGAAGTTGGGGCCTTCCAATTTCCGATACTGCGTAGTGACGGTATCCGATTCTTTTACCGGTTCTTCTTTGGTTTCTTGGGCTGCTTTAGGAGTTTCCGCCCCATTCTCTACGGGTTTTTCTTCCTTTGGAGCTATTTCCTCTTTTGGAGCAGCGTTGGTTTTTGGCTCTTTCGGCAGGTCGTTTTTCTGTTGCTGCTCTTCAGCAGAAGGCTGTTGGGCAGCAATTTCGGGCGTTACTTCCTTTTTAATTTCAACCTCTAACTCTGATGGTTTTAGGGGAGCCTTTTTCGTTTTGGCAGCGTCGAGGTCTATTTTTCCCACTTGTTTGGGGCCCTCAAGTTTGGCCTCGGCTTTTATCACTCGCGAAGCTTCTTCCTTTTTTTGCTTTTCTTCCAATTCGCGTTCGCGCTCCAGCCTCAATTCCTCCTTTTCTTTGCGCTTTTCCTCGCCTACTTCCTTTGATTCAATTTTTTTACTCTTGTCGGTTTCAAACTCTTCAAAAAGAACTTTGTATTCATCGCCCGTTATTTTGGTATTGGGACTTGCGTCCACATCAAACCCTTTGGAACTTAAAAATTCCACGGCCCGATCCAACGAGATGTTGAACTCACGTAGTACCTGACTTAGTCTTTTTGTTTTTACTTCAGCCATAAATGCTTTTTCCTGTTTTGTCTTTTTAAAAAATTTGCATAAAAGTAATTAAAGTTTTAACTACTCCTCAAATTCTTCTTTTAATATATTGATTACGTCGCGAATGGTTTCTTCTTCCAGGTCGGTGCGTTTCACCAGATCGTTGATGTCGTGCTCCAGCACGCTTTTCGCGGTGTCGAGCCCGATTTTATGGAATTCCTGTATGATCCATCCTTCAATTTCATCTGAAAATTCGGTCAATTCCACATCTTCCTCTGCGCCTTCGCGAAGCACGTCTATTTCATAACCGGTCAATTGTCCGGCAAGGCGAATGTTATGTCCGCCGCGGCCTATTGCCTTGCTCACTTCTTCGGGGCGGAGGATTACCTCAGCGCGTTTTTTGGCTTCGTCAATTTTGATCGAGGTTACTTTGGCCGGGCTTAAAGCTCTTGTAATATAAAGGTTTAGGTTGTTTGTGTAATTGATAACGTCAATGTTTTCATTGCCAAGTTCACGCACGATTCCGTGGATTCTGGATCCTTTCATCCCAACACAGGCTCCCACAGGGTCAATGCGATCATCGTAGGAATCTACCGCAACCTTTGCCTTTTCACCGGGGATACGCACCACTTTTTTCACGGTAATCAACCCGTCAAAAACCTCTGGAATTTCCTGTTCGAATAATTTTTCAAGGAAAACGTTCGCAGCGCGGCTCATGATGATTGTGGGTTTGTTTCCTTTTAAATCTACACTTTCAATAATTCCGCGGACGTTGTCACCTTTTCTGAAAAAATCTGAAGGAATCTGTTTTTCCTTCGGAAGAATGATTTCGTTTCCTTCATCGTCCAACAAAATCACCGCACGGTGACGGATGTGGTGCACTTCGGCAGTATATATTTCGCCTTCAAGGTCCTTGAATTGCTTATAAATAATGGTATTGTCGTGCTCGTGTATTTTTGAAATCAGATTTTGCCGAAGCGCCAAAATGGAACGGCGGCCAAGATCGATAAGCTTTACTTCTTCCGAAACGTCTTCGCCAATTTCAAAATCGGGCTCAATTTTTCGGGCCGCAGATAATGAAATTTCCTCGTTCGGATCTTCCACTTCGCCGTCTGCAACAACTATTCGGTTTCTCCATATTTCAAGATCGCCCTTGTCTGGGTTCACGATTATATCAAAGTTGTCGTCGCTTCCGTATTTTTTCTTTAGTGCGTTTCTGAAAACGTCCTCGAGTATCGCCATTAGCGTCACTCTATCTATTTGTTTGTCGTCCTTAAATTCTGAAAAAGAATCGATCAGTGCTAAGTTTTCCATATCAATCCAATTAAAATGTTATCATCACTTTTGCTTCCATTATATCTTTGTAGAGCAGGGTTGCTTCTTTTTGAACGGTCACTTTTCCTTTTCCCACGGGTTTTGGCTCTCGCGCCTCCCACGTTAAGGTACAGTTTTCTTCGTTTGCTGCGATTAATTCCCCTTCTATTTTTTCATCGTTTTTGGTTTTCACCTTTAGGTTTCTGCCAATATTTTTTTTGAACTGTCTCGGCAATGTCAATGGTTCCGAAACGCCGGCAGACATCACTTCCAAGGAAAAATCAAATTCCTCTCTGTCCAAATTGTGCTCAATGGCGCGGCTTATGGCTATACAGTCTTCAACCGTAACGCCGTTATCTCCGTCAAGGATGACCCTTATTTGGTTGTCTTCAGAAATATTTAGGTCGATCAAAAACAGTGATTTGTTTTCTTCCAGCGCATTTTTCAGCAGGTTTGCTACTTTTTCACGCATTATTTTTAAGCTATAAAAAGAGGGGACTTTAGTCCCCTCAGATAGTTTCCGTATCAAATTCGGGGCAAATATACTACATTTTTTTAATATTATAAAAACCAAGGCCACACGATTTATTTTCGTAATTTAAGGGTTCCGAAACCATCCAATTCCATCAATTATGAAACGTATTTTAGTCCCTACAGATTTTTCAGAACAAGCCGAGAACGCCTTAAAAGTGGCGGTTACACTTGCCGAAAAACACGGCAGTGAGATTTTCGTGCTCCACTCCATGGAAATGCCGCTCCATTTGACCTCCTCGGGCGATTCGGGCAGTCTTCCGGAATCGCTGTATTTTATAAAATTGGCCGAAAAAAGATTCGCCGAACTGAGGTCAAAACCCTATTTGAAGGGAACCGCAATCAGTGAGGCAATTGGCCACAATGAAATTTATGAAGATATTGAAGAGGCCTGTAAAATAAATTATATTGATCTTATTGTGATGGGGTCCACCGGCGCCAGTGGGTTTAAGGAAATGTTTGTGGGCAGCAATACCGAAAAAGTGGTGCGCACTTCAAAAACGCCGGTGCTCGTAATCAAAAACAACCATCCCGACTTCCGGATTAGTGATTTTGTTTTTGCTACCGATTTTTCCGAAGAAGGCAGAGGTGCCTTTGACAAAGCTCAAAAATTTGCAAAAAAAGTGGGGGCGAAGATGCACCTTTTATACGTGAATACTCCCGCAAACTTCAAAACCTCATTACAGGCGCTGGAGGTGACGAACAATTTCATTAGGGGAATGGGGGCAGAAAACTACACACTCAACATTTATAACGACACCTCCGTGGAAAAAGGAATCCTCAATTTTGCCCAAAACATCAATGCCCAATTAATTGGAATGGGCACTCACGGCAGGAAGGGAATCTCCCATTTTTTTAACGGCAGTATCAGTGAAGATATGGTGAACCACGCCAATATGCCGGTGATTACTTTTAAGATTTGAATAAAGCCGAAACAGTAGCCACATTTTTTTTGTTGGCTGATAGCGTTTCGAGGAGGGTGCAGACCTATCTTGGATTATTTCATTCCTTTATTAACCTTTTTACCTCTGTTTTTCCGGTTCCATCTTTAATTTCCAAAAAATAGATGCCGCTTGTGAGGTTTGAAACATCTATAGAGGTTTGATTTTCGAACACTAAATTTTCGGTTCCTAAAAGTTTGCCCTTAATGGTGAAGATGTTCACCTCCAGATTTCCTGCGGTATTTTTTGAAGTTAAAATCAGTTTGTTTTTAACGGGATTGGGAAATACCGTAAATCGAGATGCCATGTTGTTTTTAATACTTAATGCCGCATTGCCGTATATGGCAATATCTCCCTCAGTATTGGTAATAGTTAGCATACGGGTGTCATTGGCTCCAATCTCTAATACATAATTAAAAGTTAGCCCCATCATATTGAAATGAAAAAAATCCATAAAATAAACCTCTTCAAAATCGTATGTTTCAGGGAAAGAGCAATTAAACTCATAAATAACTGCGCTTGTAGTTGTAAATTCTGAATTTGTTAAATCTTCAATTTCCATATTTAAGAGATTGCATGGTTGAGTGCTTAGGCCAAATTGCATGAAATCCAAGGGGACATTACCAATTTCTCCATTATTGGGTATGTTTACGTTAGCACCATCTACAATAAGTTCCATTAAAAACCAATCGGTATCAAAAAGAATGGGATCTTGGGCAAAAGAAATTGCACTGATGTTGAATAATAAGATGTATAGTATTGTTTTCATAATATTATAGTTTTTGGGATTATTATTTTGCTAAGGTTTTGGAGTCCGCGATCTCTCCATCGCATACTAATGCATGGGCGTGTGGTTCCATAATTTAATTGATTAATTGGTTAGTAATGTTGAATTTAAAAAAAATTAACAACTAATCAGATAAAACATTCTTTTTTTGGTTAAAAAGGGGAGAAATCCTCTTTTTTTTCGGAAATTTACCGCAAAATAAACCTATAAGCGGAGGTCCCTGAAATTTACAGGCTTCCTGCCCAATGGCGGAAAACGAAGACTTTCAATTGCCGCCGCAGTAGCAAATTCAACCTTTGGCGCCACGCGCAGTTTTGCACGAAAATGGTTTTTGATGGTGAGCAGAAATTCCTCCGAAGAATTGGAGGAAGCAATTTTTATCAAGATTTCATCCGTGCCCAATTCGTTGTGGTAAATCTCAATCAAGTAGCTTTCCACTTCCGGAAAATCATTGAGGATATTGAACATTGCCGGCGGATAAAGCGTTGTACCTTTATATTTTATCATCTGCTTTTTTCGGCCAACAACAGGTCCCAAACGCAGCGTATTTCTGCCGCATTTGCAAGGTTCGTTATAGGCCTGCACCATATCGCCAGTTTTAAACCGCAGTAATGGCATTGCTTCAACTCCTAAAGTTGTGATGGTCAACTCGCCCACTTCGCCTTCGGAAACGGGCAAATTGTTTTCGTCCAAAATTTCGGCAATTATCAATTCCGGGTGGTGGTGGCCGCCGTTGTGCATTTCGCATTCGTTAAAAGCCGTGCTCATTTCGGTGGAAGCGTAGGTTGAAAAAAGCTCAATATCCCAATCCTTTTTTATCTTTTTCGCCAAAATATTCAACGAAAAATCCTGTTCGCGAATGGGCTCGCCAATACAGATTGCAGCTTTCACGCCCGTATTTTTTAAATCGATTTTATGCTGTTGTGCATATTCAATCAACTTCAAAAGAAAGGAAGGGACCGTAATTAAATAAGAAGGTTTAAACTTCAAAATAGAATCCCACTGCAATTCCGGAACGCCCGAACCCACGCGAATTATTCCCGAACCCAGCTTCCGTGCACCCAAAAAATACGCCAGTCCGGCCATAAAACGGCGATCCATCGTGGTCATCAGTTGCAAAATATCATCTTTTCCAACGCCGCAACAACCGAATGAAATTGCCTCATTATATGCCAAACGTTCCAAATCGGCATCGGTCAACGCAAAAATCACGGGATCGCCCAAAGTGCCGGAAGTGGTAACATAATCAATGATTTCAGTTTTTGGCACACACAAAAAATCATCGTTGAATTTTTGAAGATGGTCTTTGGTGGTCACGGGAATTTTTTGGAGGTCTTCCAAAGAATTTATTTCAGAAATAGTTAGTGCATGGTCCTCAAAAAACCGCTTGTAAAAAGGGGAATTTTCATTGAGGTAATGAAGGGTTTCCTTCAATTTTTTCTCTTGAAACACTTTTATTTCTGCCGCTGAAGCTTTTTCTATTTCTGGAATCATAATGATTTTTCTTTGCGCCCTCTGCGTCCTCTGCGGTAATATTTCCACCGCAGAGGCGCAGAGTTATTTTTTCAGTTTTTGAAGGTATTTTTCAATATTTTCTCTATCGGGAACTGTTGTTATTTCTTTGCTCAAAGCCATTTCAAAAGCTTTTTTTGCCGCCGCGTCGTACTTCTTTTTGAAGTAATATTTCCCCGCTAAATAATACGCTTTCCAATATTCGGGATTTTTTTGTTGCAATGCAGCAATTTTTTCAGCGGAAATAATTTCACCATTTTCAATTGCAGTTTCCACTTCCCGCTCCAAAATTCGATATTCTTCGTAATTATTATATTCTTTGGAATGAATAAATGGATCTTCGGAAATAGTTCCGTTTGTATTTGAAATGGTTGAAACTGCAGGGTTTCCATTTCTATTTTTGAATATTTCATCCAAATCATATTCCACAAATTCCCCCAACTGATATGGATTTGAAGAAACCCAAACTTTCCTGCTTTCAGGTTTGAAAACGATGCCGTGATGCGCCAAAAGCTGATTCAAGGCTTTTTCATTTCCGAAACCAATTTCCTTTTCATCCAATCCTTTTTTATTCCGAAGAATGGAAACGGCATCTGTAACATCCATTTTTTCCGCTTCAAAAATCAATTCTTCCATCCGTTCAAAACGGTACATCGAGTGGCTTTCGGCAATCCATTTTATATTGTGTTCGTCATTTTTATAAGCTTCACTTTGAAAATGGTTGCTGCAAATAAGTTCGTTCGAATTTTCAACTTCGAAAACACCAAAATTATCGGGCGATACTTCTATCAATGCGGCTTTTCCGTCTTTTGCGCTCCCCACAAAAATAGCTTCGGAAACAAAAACTTCCCGCTTTTTTGCGATTGCAACGGCTTCTTCAATAGTTGAGGCATACTGTAAAATCTCCCGAGTCACGATTGAAATGGGCGTTTTCGCCACCAACGGAATTTCAGATTTTCCGGCGTTTATCGTTACCGTCAACCCTTGGTCGTTCATTCCGGAAACCACGCCCATCATTCCGCCCCAAGTTACGGACATAAATTTATGGCCGTCGGAAGGATTTATGAATGCGATTATTTTTTCCTTCGCAAAATCGTCGCCTGCATAAAAGTCGAAATTTCTGCCGATCAGCAATTCGCCGTCCACGGTTTTATCGTCCCAAACTGCAAAAGACGAACAGCCCACGAGCATCAAATCCTGCAGGGCGTGGCCAATATCGTGGGCGCCGTGCAGATACAGCAATCGCAAATACGGTTCGCCAATTTCACTAAAATTTGAAGAAGAAAACTCTGAAAGCCCATAAATTTCAGCTTTGTATTCCCCGGGAATATGCAGGTACATTTTGCGGTTGTACCACGCCAAAAATTTCCGAAGCAAATATTGCTGAAATTTTGAAGGCACAATTTCTTCCACTTTATTGAAAAAAATAGCTTCCTGTTTTTGCATCAAATCCTGTGTTAAACTGCCGGTGATTTTCCCAATTTGAAGTGGGTTCCCTTCCACATAAAGTTCCCATTGGCCCTGTTTGTTTTTCAAAAGAAAATTGTTTCCCGCAACAAAAGTGGAATCGTTTATTTTTACTTTTTCAGGAATTGTAGCTTCAAAATTGCTGACATCCGGCCGATTGTGGATTGATTTTGAAACCCCGCATGAATTCAGAAAAAATATCAGAATTATACACGCGAAAAACCGTTCAAAATATTTCATTTTTATCTTTTTTTCAGCTTTGCGGCGCGCTTATTTGTAGTTGTAAAAGTTCGGTTTTCTTTGTAATTGATCCATTTCTGTCCGAAGGATTTTCGCATCAAATTTTCAAAATGCCGCATCACAAAAACATTGTATAGCATATTCCCGAAACGTCCCAAATGCCGCGGAAAAGCACGGAGAGTCATCGAAAAACCACCGTCCAAATATTTTATATAATGCCAATAACCGCTGGGCATGTAGAGCGCATCGCCGTGTTTCATCGTCGCGCTCAAGCCTTCCAAATATTGAAGCGCGGGATATTTTTCAAAGTCGGGATTGTCCAAATCTATGCTTTCCAAATTGTGTACGGCGAACGGAATTTTGTACAAATATTTGGTTTGCTTGGGCGAAAAAAGCGTTACACTTTTAGTTCCGTGGAAATGAAAATGCACCAAATCTGCCAAATCCATATCGTAATGCGGCAAAACCTTGGAACCTTCGCCACCGAAGAAAAGCACGGGAAGCCGTTTGAAAAATTTCAACCCGATTTCCGGATATTCAAAATCCTTCAAAAGTTCGGGCAATTTCACTTTTAGATCGTAAAAGAAAATACGCAGATCCGTTGGCTGGGTTTTTATCAATTCAATATAATCCGCCATTTTCATTTCGGTCGCTGGTTCGGCGGAATTCTGCTTGCCTTTGGTGGGCTCGTTGTTATAAAGTGGCACTACTTGATCGCCGGCATGCTTTTGAATATAATCAAGATTCCATTTTTGGAATGCGGCCCAGTTTTGCGTCAAACCTTCAATAAGAACAGGCTTTTGAGGTTTGTAATATTTTTTGATGAAATCCTTTTTTGAAATATTCCGGACCCGTTCAATCTGTGTTGTTTTGATATGTCCCATTTCCGAAAAATATTAGGTGATTTCCTCTTTTTTTGTGGCTTCCAGTATTTTGTTCAGCAAATATTCCCCACCCAAAATTTCGGAACACGTAACCACGCCACTAATTGTAACGCCCAAAATGCCGTGCATATTTAAACTTTGCCCCGTAAAATATAAGTTTTTGACTTTGGTCCGTGGCGAAACAAAAGATTTCAGCGGATTGTTTGCATCCTTCACATAACCGTACATAGAACCTTTGTTGCAACCAATATAATCGCGATAGGAAAGTGGCGTAGAGGCATGGACCGAATGGATGCAATCACGGAGATTGGGGAATTTCTTCTCCAATTCCTTTATAATTATTTCAGATTTATAGGCTTTGAATTCCTCGTAAGTTTGGCCCCGGTCATTTTTTTGCGCAGCAGTGTTAAAAGTGTTTGCCCACGGTTTCACTTCGTCAAAGTGCATATAGGTCATGACCGTAATATTGTCGCCATATTCCTCTTTGTCCTTTTTGATTCCCATGGAAATCATATAGGCTTCGGGCCAAGTTTCTTGGGTGTAATTGTGGACGTCCCAAATGCCTTTATAATCTTTGAAATGGTAGTAATTATAATTCAAATATTTGAAAGTATTCGGCTTCAAAACCAAATAAAGGCTGAATGCAGCAATGGTACTTTCAATATTCTCAATGCGACTGGTGTATGATTTTCTAAAATTTTCATGCCCAATCATTTCCAGCGTCATTTTTGGGTCAACGTTTGAAATAAAAATATCGCCATAAATGGTTTTTCCATCGGCAGTTTTTACGGCCGTAACCACGCCATTTTCAGTTTCAAATTTTGTCACTTCTTGGCGTTTGTAGGCTTTCCCACCCTTTTCGCGAAAGCGGGCAAGCAGCGCTTTTGTTATTTGACTCCCGCCGTTTATGCAGCGGTACGAACTTTCAATGTATGAATTTACAGAAAGCGCGTGCATATAAAACGGCGTGCGTTCGCCTTCGCCAGCGTACAAAAGATTGCTTCCTCCAAAAACGGCTTTCAGCTTTTCGTTATCGGTTATGGAATCTATAAAATCCTTTGCCTTTACTTCAAAAAGTGATGTGTTTTCATAATAAGGTTTTCCGAGTTTCAACCCATAAAGCGGAAAAAAACTGCAGGTATCCTTCATTTTTTGGCAATAGGCATCAATTGCCTTTTCTTCGTCGGGAAAATCCGCAAGCAATGTTTTTTTGAAATTTTCGTAGCCCTGTGCATGTCGGTATTCCTTTGGGTCGCCGTCAAAAGTGATTCGGTCAAAACCATCCTCGTCCATTTTTTTGAGAGTGATGTCGTCCAAAATATCCAAATACTTAAAATAGCTGTACAGATTTTGCCCTTCGGAAAGACCGCCAATGTAGTGTACGCCCGTATCAAAAATGGTTTTGTCGCGCACAAAAGTTTGCAGGTTGCCGCCAAACTGTTGGTTTTTTTCGAGCACGCAAACACTGTAACCTTCCCTGGCCATAATAATCGCCGAAACCAGCCCGCCAAGGCCGCTACCGGTGATAACTACATCATATTTTTCGTTCATTTTGCTGGGTTTCCCGATGGTTTAAAGATACTGATATTCGTATTTCCATACACGTTTTGATAGCCTAAGGTACTACAATTTTCGGTTTGCGAAGAAACACATTCCTTCAACAAAACGATTGTTTTTATAGAATTAATGGGCAATTGGGAAAATACTTCCGAAGCCATTTTTTCTGAGGAAATAATCAAAGTATCAATATTTTGTTGAAATATTTCAGAAACCGAATCGGTGAAATGAAGTCTGCCGTATTTTTGGGTGACATAACTATTTTGAAGTATTTCCCGCGTTTGGGCATCATCAATAAAACTGAAAATTTTCCGATCCGGCCCGTCCAGCGCCAATAGAAAATCGAGCTGCCCAAAACCGTCGGAAATGTGCGCAATGTTTCCGCTTTTTTCAACTTGACGGATTACTTCAAAATAATTTTCGGCGTTTACGTTCAAATCCCTTTTTACATTTCGGTATAATGAATCGCCCTTATAGCGATATTCCTCCAAAATAATTCTGTGGAAATATTTGGGACCTTCAATCTTTTCGCGCAGTTTCGCGAATCCATTTTTAAAATAGGTGCCAATTTGTTTCGCCTTTTGCGTATGGTTTTCACCAAAGGATTTATCGTCAAATTTTATTCGCGGCAAAATTTCAACGGTAATACTTCCGTCTTTAATAATCGGGCTGCCTTTCGGGTTCACTTCATTGTTTCCGTGAATTAAAACAGGCAGGATATCCAACCCAAATTCTTTCGCCAAATAAAATGCGCCTTTATGAAAACGCCGAATTTTGTTGCTTTTGCTGCGTGTACCTTCCGGAAAAGCCATTAACGAATAGCCTTGTTTTATTTTTTTCCGAAGTGGTTCCAAACTGTTTTCAATGCCGCTGGAAACGGGATAAAAATCGGCGCGTTGCACGGCCTTTCCAAAAACCGGGGAATTATACACCCAATCGTTCACCAAAAAACAGATTTTTGGGTGCAGCATCCCGACCGCCAAAATATCGAGAAAGGAAGTGTGGTTTGCAATAATTACGGCAGGTTTCGAGAAATCCTCACCGGTTTCATTGATTACTTTTTTCTTCACAAATGGGTTTGTATAAAGCACCGATTTCATAAATTTTGAAATCATTTTGTGGAACCAACCCATTTTTATTTTTTTACTGATTGGCAAAATCGGCATTAAAGTGATGCTATAAATGGAGAGAAAAATCCCGCCCAACCCGAAGTAGCCGAAGGAAACGAGCGAATGTAAAAACATTCGTGGAGTAATGGGCCGTTTTGTGCGGCTGCCAATAAATAATCTGAAAAGCAGTGGTTGCACGGTAAATGTTGTAAACATTGCCGAAAAAATCCCGATCATTGAAACAATGGCAAGGGAATACAGCGCCGGATGTTTAGCAAAAATCAAGACGCCAATACCCAAAACAGTGGTCAACACCGAAAGAATGATCGAGGTTTTGTGCGTTCCCATTACTTTTTCGCCGGTGCGCAGTTCCCGTAGCAATCCCTTCGTCATAAAAATGCTGTAATCGATGCCCAAACCAAAGATGAAAGTGGTAATAATGATGTTGAAAATATTGAATTCAATATGCAAAAGACCCATAATCCCGAGCGTTAAAAACCAGGTAATAAATATTGGAATGGCCGTTAACAGTGTGAGCGCAAAACTTCGGTAGAAAATAAAAAGGATTAAAAGAATGGAAAACAAACAATACCCAATCAGGTTGTTGAAATCGTTTTTTAGGTTGCCCAAAAAAGTCTCGTTCATTTCTTGGCGGTCAATCACGATGGTATTCGGGATTTCCTTAAAAACACTTTTTATGGCTGATGCGTTTTCGTCGTTCAGTTTTATTAGGGTAGTAATTGTTGTGAAATCTGCTTCGGTATTAATATAATCTTCCAAAAGCATGGACGGGATTTGCTGGTAATCTTCAGGTTTCAGCGTATGGAAATCTTCATCCAAAAAAGTATAAAACTGATTGAAAGTAGTTGGTTTAAAACCTTTTTCGGCACCGCTTTCAATCAAATTATTTTTGGTGCCCTCAATTCGCGAAGCATCCCAAAACTGTTCCCAAAGCGCAATCTTTTCCCGCTGGTCCCTTTGGGAATGCACCAAAGCGCCAATGGAACTGAAATTGCTTATTTTTCCTTCCTCTTTCAGCAATTCCAAAGTTCTGTGAACGGAATCGTTCAACTGAAGTGTGCCTTCCACCGATTTTCCGTAGGTTGCCAAATAAACCGATTTGGAAGAAATATCGGTCAATTCGCCCAAATGTTGCATCGCGGCCTTTATTTCCGCGGGTTCATAGTTTAATTTTGCGATATCCTTATTGAATTCCACACGCTGAAAGGTAAAAATGCTTACAGCCAGCACGAGCCCCAACCCAATCAGCAACCATTTATTTTGATGAAAAGGATACGCCGCAACTTTGTCCAAGACATTGACTTTCCGCGTTTGCGAAACCGGATTTTTATAAACCAACGGAATAAACAAAAGCGCAAAAACTGCAGCCCCCAAAACACTCACGGCAGCCAAAATCCCCAAATCCTGCAAGGCCTGCGAATCAATAAACAGCAAACACAGAAACGCCAAAGACGTAGTTAAACTGCTCATCAAAATTGGTTCCGTTACGTTTTTATAAATACTTTTCAGTGTTTCGTTACTGCGGATATGCGTTAAAATATGAAGTGGATAATCCAGCGTAACGCCCAGCAAAACAGAACCGATCCCAAGCGAAATGGCGGAAATTTCCCCACGGATTAAATAGAGTAATGCCACTGCCAACAACCCACCAAAAAGCGTAGGAACGAAGAGTATTAGCGGGATGTACAGTTTTCTGTAAAAGAAAATGAAGATGAGGATTAACAGCGTGAAGGTGATGTAAACCGTAAATTGGATATCATTTTTTATCTGTTCCGCATTTGCAACGGCGATAAGTGCTGCGCCAAAATATTCACTGCTCACTTTTCCGGAATATTTCTGGTCCAGTTTATTTTGAAGCGCATAAAGTTGTTCGGCAAACTTTGTGTTTTCAGCAGTTTCGCTGCTTGAAAATTTTGGGGTAATGAAAAGTAGAATGTTCTTTTCGTCCTTGCTCACCAAAAAACCGTCCTTTAAAATAAAATCGTCCGAAATCCCGAGCTGGCGCAATTTTTTTAAAGCTATAAAAGAAATTCCCAACGGATCTTTCAAAATAAAATCTTTTGAAACAATGCCCGAGGGCGAAATGAGCGTTCTATAATTTGCTTCCGTACGTGCCGAAATACTGTCCTTTTCAAGTTTTCCGGCAATGGTAATATAATCCTCTTTGTCCAAAAACAAGGGCAGATTTTCATAAACAAAACCCATAGTTCGCAACAAATCGTCATCATTTACTTTTCCGCGAAGGTATTTCACATATTTGCCGGAATTGGCCTGCAGACTGTCCACAAATTCCGTGGCATATTGAATGAGTTCATCAGCGTCCACCGAATCATTTCGGTGGATGGTTACAATAATTTTATCGGTAAAATTAACGGTTTTCAGTACTTTTTGAAGATCCTGATTTTCATTGTTTATGGGAATCAATTTTGAAATATCCTCTTCAAAACGGATATTCGACGCAAGAAAAGCAAGTCCCAAAAACAATAATAACAGGGCGATGGCACTTGCTATTTTATTTCTGAACAAAAATTGATACGCCTTAAAAAACCAATCACCCATTGTTGAGAATTTTTTTCCGTTCAAACAGCATCAGAAAAACGTAGCCCACCATTCCACAAGTAATCGCGGCGGTTACCGAAAGTGCCAAACTGCCGACAATATATGATTTTATATATTTCATCAGCTCTAAACTTGGGTCAATTTCGCTCATGGAAAGCACAAAATTTTCGCCTAAAATCCAACTGCCCAATTTAAGACTGAAATAAAGAATTAACGGAATAAATGGCGGAAGGCTCACGTTTGAAAAGGCAAAGGCGATTACTTTATTCAGATTTAAAAGAATCGCCAAAAAAATGACCGATAAAGTGTGAAAGCCCCAAATGGGCGAAAGCCCAATAAATACGCCTAGTGCAATGGAAAGTGCTTTCTTTTCGGCGGAATCATCGCTGCCCAAAAAGTCTTCCATCAAAAACCTTTTAAGGCCTTTTTTTTTTAGATTTCTGAAAAGATTTCGCGGTTTTATATAAAGAAAAGTAACGAGAACAAACCAAGTATTTAGGATGCTGATGCGTGTAAAATCCTTAAATGGCCGGAAATGTGAAACCCGATTTTCCAACTCATAATGCACTTGAATCGGGATGTTTTTTACTTCAATATCGTTCCAAGCGGATTTTACGATGGCTTCGATTTCAAATTCAAATTTGTTGGTGCGGAATTTCAAATTCTTCATCGCGAAAAGCGGATACAATCTAAACCCAGATTGCGTGTCCTGCAAACGGATTCCCGTTTCAACCCAAAACCAAAAGTTTGAAAATTTGTTGCCGAAACTGCTCTTTTTTGGAACGCCGTGCTGGGTCATATTTCGCACGCCAATCAATAAAATTTCTTTGTTTGGTGCATTTTCCAATGCTTCTACAAAAGCGGGAATATCTTCCGGAAAATGCTGGCCGTCGCTGTCAATGGTTATTGCATAATGATACCCCAAACTTTCAGCGTGATTAAAACCTGTGCGCAGCGCGTTGCCTTTTCCCTTGTTTTTTGAAAGATGGATTTGCTGGATTTGTGGAAACTTTTTTAATATTTCTGAAGTGGAATCGGTGGAACCGTCATTTACCACAATCACATTTTCGGTGTAAACCAAAACGCCCTCAACAACCTTTTGCAACGTTTTGTAATTATTATAAGTGGGAATAATTACGCAACATTTCAGGGTTTTGAATTTTTCTGAAAATGGATTTGGGTTCATTAGGGAGTTTTAATCTTTGCGAACTTTGCGGCTTTGCGGTGGATTTTTTTCACCGCAGAGGCGCAGAGGGCACATAGCAAATATAAGTTTTAGGAATTAAAATTTATCCCCCGATTCACTTTTTCCTAAAAGCAGGGAATTGTAATATTTAAGTGCGTTGAGAATAGATTCAGCTTTATCGGGATCATCAACACGCATAATTAATTTATGTTTGTCAAATTTTATCTTTTTTTCGTTTTTGACAATCGAAACCCAAATATTCACAAATGCCAGTTTATCCGAACGTTTCGACACCTTTTGAAATTTATAAACATTGGAAAAATCATATAGAATTCCCTTGTTTTTAGGTTTCGTTCTATCCTTATTGAACTCTACCAAACGTAAATATTTACCTTCAAATGTAGCATTATAAGGGTGTTTGAAAGTATCTTCTTCATACCCGTGTTCATTGATTGTTTTAATTATAAACTCTTTTGTTTCAGCCAATGAGTATTTAGAACTATCCAAACCATCCAATTCTTCATTGACCAATTGAAATTGCTGAACAGTACCATTCTCAAAATCAATTTTTGCAATTAATGTGGTGGGCAGTTCATATAATGGACCATCCAAATTGTCATATCGATTATACTGGACAATATCATTTGTAATTTTTGTAATCTTAGCCCGAACCAGATCGCTGTCCTTCATCAGAATAATATCTTGCCCGAAGGAATTTGAAATTGAAAAAAGCATGAACAATACGTATATATGTTTCATAAATTTTATATTAAAATAGATTTTTTTCTGTGTCATGAAAATTTTCAGATTTCAAAACAAAATCCTTAATTACATCTTTCAATTCTTTGGAAGAAACTTCACCAAAATTCTTTAAAATAAACTTTTTATCCTCTTCAATGTTTTTATGGTACCCCAAAAATTTTGGCGAATTTTCCTGAACGCCCATACGGATGTATCGGATTTCAATATTTGAAGGCTCCGTCTTTACTGCACTTTCAATAAGAGAAATCCCTTCTTTGAAAAACTCTTTTTTTTCATTTTTCTTTTTAGAAAATTTTGCTTTCAACGTTAAAATCGCTCCTTTATAAGCAAGCAAAACGGACTTGCTTGAAGAATTTACATTTGCAAGTTCGCCGACAAGTTTGTTGGTTGCTTCAGCATTTTCAACGGCTTTTGGATATTGCGCGCGAATTTCTTTCAAATCCTGAGCATTGGAAATGAATGAAACGAGAAGTAATATGAAAAATAAATTTTTCATCAGCCAATAACTTTAAATGTTGCGCTAAGTTTCAACGCCACGGTATCCTCAAACGAAGTTGTATTTTTCACCTTCACCTCGCCATTTTCGTGGGCAATATCAATACTGAGTTGTAGGTCCGGATTTTTATCGGGATTTATAATCGCCATAAATTTTATGTTTGACGAAACCGCCAAAAACAGATTTTTGCCGGTTGCTTCCTCCGTCAATTCCTTTATAATCTGAATCATGCAAACGCCGGGCATTACAGGATTTCCGGGAAAATGACCTTTGAAAACAGCATGATCTTTGTTTAAATGGACTTTTGCTATAATCCCTTCGGAAGTGTTTTCGGTCGCAGTAATTTTATATAATCCTTCGATGAGCATATTATTCTCTTTTGAATTTATCCAAGTCAATTTTCAACTTGATATTGTTGTGTTTTATGGCAATTATATCCGCGATTTTTCCGTCGGAAGAAGTGAAATGAACCTCCACTTTTTCCTTTGTTTTGGAAGTATTTACAATTTTTAAAAGCTTTTCCGAAACACCTTCCAGAAAATAAAAGTTGAATCTTTCATCAGTTTGTGTTTTGTAAATTCTTTGATTTTTAGTTTCATAAACCGCCAAAACTTTGGCTTTTTCATTCATCAACAATTTAAAATCATCCTTCAAAATATTGACAATGAATTTTTTGTCCAAATCCTCCACCACAAAATGCTTCGTAAAAGTATCGTCTTCAAACTGAAAATCAAACAGTTTGCTGCCGAATTCGGTGGTAAAAACAACACGATGGTTTTCAGGTCCAAGTTTTTTTAGAATCAAAATTCCACCGAAATTCTTTCCGTAAACTTCAATCTTTGCTTTATAAACATAATCTATTTCAGCATTCGAAAAGTAGGGATTTTCCACTTCACTTTTGCTGAAATGCACTTGCCGCAACCCTTCCGTAGTCTTTAAAGAACAAGAAGCGAGCGCAAAAATTAACAGTAAACTAATTGCTAAAAGCCGAATCATTTACGTTGGAATTTAAAATTCGGTTGCTGAAAATAATACGCGTAAAATCCTGCGACGGCTCCACCATTTTCACTTCAAAAACCTGGGCGTCATCTTTGTTGAAAAGCAATTCAAACGAAGCGATGTAACCCGCAATTTTCTTATCCTTTGGAACAAAAACCGCTTTGTTGTATTTAGGAGATTTAAAGAAAGAAACCCTAAAATCGGCATCGCTGAACATATTTCCCTTCACGCTGCTCACGATCAATTGGTTCAGTTTTTGGAAAAGTTTGCTGTTGCCAATATCCACTTTGCTTTTCGTGCCGCCATCATTGATGAGCAACTGGTTTTCCTTAAAAATTACGCTGTATTGGTACGGTTTTGTGTATTCCCATTTCACCAAATTGGGCGCTTTGAAAAGCATTTTTCCCGAAGTTTTTACATTCTCCGACAAAAAATCGAGGTGTTTATATTGTGTAAAATCAGTTTTAATGGTTTTGGTAGTTTGGGCGGTGGCGATAACTTTTTCCTTAAAAGAAGCAATTTCCGAAGCATTCATCGCGGTTTCCTGAGCTTGTATTGAGCTTCCAATAAAAATAAAAAATAAAAATAGAAAATAATTACGCATAAGGTTCGATTTCAAGCAAGCGGTCCACGGAAACCGACTGCAATTTGTGCGGGGGCAAAGTTAACAATAACTGTTCCAATACGGCAACGGTTTTCGCGC
>JBEBRF010000014.1:0-35201 GCA_040394975.1 Aequorivita soesokkakensis | reverse complement strand
GGTGCCAAAATCGCACTGGCGCATGTCCGGGGCGGGGTTGGCTACGGGTTGGGGCCTAAAGGTGATTGGCACCGAGTTACTGCGCACCCTACAGGTGCCATCTTCGGCAATTACATAATATATACCATCTGCCGTAACCACCAAGGTTGGGTTTGTGCCAATTACGGTTGTAGGGTCGCTCGCCTCATACCAGGCAAAAGTGAAAGGTGCCGTAAGGCCGGAATCCAAAATTACCGGGCTGCCCATACAGGCGGGTCCCGGAATTACAATAAGCAACTCTTCATTTAAATCTACAGGACGCACAAACTCATTATTACTCTCATCGGTTTCATTAACAATTCCTACGCCATTGCCATCATCGTCAACTACAGCGACCAAATTGAATATGCTGGGTATTGCAATGGGAATATCCAGCCTAATTACGCCACTCTCCGACCCGTTCATGGGGATATCGTTAACCGTTGCAGTTTGGCCCAATAAGGTACGCATGGCTCCCACCTCGGCATAAAAGGCGATGGGGGTATTGGCGGGAAGTACATTGGTGCTGTTTATGTTAAAAACCGTGTATTCCACATCAATATTATTGTTTTCGCAAAGCACGCCAAGATCGTCAATTTCTATGGTGGCATCGGGTAATTGCGAATGAACAATGGTAACTATATTGTTTACCATTATATAATCTTGTCCTGTACTAAGTAAAATATCAATATACTCAACACCAGTATCAATAATAGTAACGGTAGTAAGATCATAATAATCCAAATCCATTTGATAACTCAAATCGGATCCGGTCCAACTGTTGGTACTGTTAAAAGAATTACCCCGAGGATTTAGGGGTGGGTTATCCGGAAAATACGAACCAAGGACCGTTCTCAATTCTAAATCTTCCCCCACTGGGTTAGGTCTATCTCCCTCCCACGCCAAAAAAGCAATTTTTGACAATTGCTGGGAAGAAATAAGAATCCCATCTACAGTTATGGTTAAACTTGGCGAAGATGCCGAGACACTCTCTAAGCCGTCAAATATTTTTATTTGGGCAGGAAGCCCGCCTGGCTTTTGATGGATAACGTATATCGCCCAGCCACCAAAATTGGTACTTCCGCAATATTGTTGCAACGTTGCTTGCGGAATGTCCATTCCCGAAAAGGTATAAGTGCCATTCCCAGTAGCTGCTATTAAATTAGTAACATCCGCACGGGCTGCAAAATAGGGTTGTGACTGAAATATATGGCTAAAGGTTTCATCTGCTGATACAGGAGTGCCGTTAAGCATTACATCAAAATCGCCGTTGCCAACAGAGGCCCAATATAGAAAGGCGGCCACGACATCTTCCCCAATTCCCAATGACAAATCAGCACTGCTTTGCGGCAATAGGACACACGGATTATTCCCATTGTTTTCACCAATACTTAATGTGTTTCCAAATGCTAAAAAATCATATGGCCCATTAAATTGAGCAAAGGTATCTATATCTTGGCCGAAGGTAAATAATGAATATAATAAGGTAGTGAGAAGTACTAATTTTTTCATAAAACAGGGAATTAGAGTGCCAAATATATTGAATACATTAGTTTTCTTTTTATAATTTCGCAAAAAAAACGGCACCATGGAGCATTTTAACATTGAAGTTTCCCAAACGAGCAACCAAAATATTGTTAAATTTATTGCCAATTCTTTGTTAACGGGCGCCAACAGCCATGAATTCAGGAATATAGACGAAGCAGAAAGCAGTCCGTTGGCGCAACAACTTTTTTATCTTCCCTTTGTAAAAACGGTATATATTTCGCAAAATTTCGTAGCAATTGAGAAATACAACATTGTGGAATGGGAAGATGTGCAAAAGGAAGTGGCGGAATCTATTCAGGAATATTTGAACAGCGGGAAAACGGTGATTTCTGAAAAAAAGGTTGCCAAGAAAAACCCAATCACCATTTATGCCGAAAGCACCCCAAATCCTGGGGTGATGAAATTTATAGCCAATAAATCATTAGTGCAGGGGATTTTTGAATTTAAGGATGTTGCCGAAACCCACAATTCGCCGTTGGCAGCGGCACTGTTTAAATTTCCATTTGTAAAGGAAGTCTTTATTAGCGGCAATTTTGTTTCGGTGACCATCTTAGGTTGGGCGGAATGGCAGGAGATAAGCATGGAGCTGCGCGAGTTCATCCAAAGATTTCTTGAAGAAGGAAATCCCGTGCTGACAGAAGATTCGCGAATTTCTTCAACTGAAAATCTAAAGGAACCCAGTGATAAAACATTTACTGCCTTCGAGAAAGAAATAATGTTAATTCTGGAGGAATACGTGGCACCAGCAGTGGCGAGCGATGGGGGCCATATTCATTTAGACTCCTTCAATCCCGAAACACAAACGGTAAAAGTGATCCTTCAGGGCGCGTGCAGTGGCTGCCCCTCTTCCACCCTAACGTTGAAAAACGGCATAGAAACTCTTTTGAAGCAAATGATTCCGGGGAAGATTGAAAATGTAGTGGCAATTAACGGGTAAATCCGGTCCAAAAGCCGGCAGGTTGGAAAGTGTTTTTGGGATTTTGGGCGAGAACAAAGATTCATTTTAACTTAATTTTCAGAATATTGGTTTTGAATAATTGTAACTTGAAAAGCATAATTTTTTAAACTTAAAATCATGGCAGTATTAAAAGTAATCGAAATCCTTTCAAGTTCCACGAACAGTTGGGAAGACGCGACCCGCAATGCGATAAAGGAAGCTTCAAAAAGCGTTAAAAACATTCGTTCCGTTTATGTTAACGAACAAAGTTGCGTGGTTGATGGGGGTAATATCACCCATTTCCGCGTGAACGTAAAAATAACGTTTGAGGTTAATTAGGTTCGCCACCAATTTTGAAGATACGCTTTTGGCATTTCCAAGGCGTATTTTTATTTTCAGCATTTTCGGTGCTTCACAAATTATTGCTATTTTGGCTACGACCCTTTAGCCTGACTGCAATCCTCCCTAATTAAAAACCTTGGAAACACGCGCCCTCCCTAACGATTTGATCCACGAGTCCAGCCCGTATCTGTTGCAGCACGCGCACAATCCGGTACACTGGAAACCTTATTCCGAAACGGTATTACAAACTGCAAAAAAAGAGCAGAAACTTATCATCATCAGCATTGGATACGCGGCCTGCCATTGGTGCCACGTGATGGAGCACGAAAGTTTTGAGGATTCCGCCGTGGCCGAAGTGATGAACAAGAATTTCATCTCAGTAAAAGTTGATCGTGAGGAAAGGCCAGATGTGGACCAGACCTATATCAACGCCGTGCAGTTAATGACAGGGAGCGCGGGCTGGCCGCTGAACGTGGTTACGCTTGCCGATGGCCGGCCAGTTTGGGGCGGCACCTATTTTCGTAAAAACGACTGGATAAACGCTTTGGAACAAATCCAGAAAATGTATGTGAACGAGCCCGAAAAACTCATTGCCTACGCGAACCGTTTGGAACAAGGCCTGAAATGTATGGATTTAATTCACTTAAACACGGCCGATATTGATCTGAAAAACATTCGAATAGACAGCATTGTTCAGGATTTATCGCGAAATCTTGATTTCAAAAATGGCGGTTTTAAGGGTGCGCCAAAATTTATGATGCCCAACCAGCTCCAATTTCTTTTGCGACATTCAGCGGAAACAAACGATGCAGATTTACTTCATTTTATAAACCTCAGCTTAACCAAAATGGCCCACGGCGGCGTTTATGACCAGCTGGGCGGCGGTTTTTCCAGGTACAGCACCGACGAAAAATGGCATATCCCGCATTTTGAGAAAATGCTTTATGACAACGCACAACTAATTAGCCTTTACAGCAATGCGTATTTTGTTACCCAAAATAAATTATATAAGGAAATTGTTGCGGAAACCTTGGAATTTATTGCGAAGGAAATGACCAATGAAGAAGCCGGTTTCCATTCGTCTTTAGATGCGGACAGCACAAATGAAAAAGGAATGCTTGAAGAAGGCGCTTTCTATGTTTTCACAGCGGAAGAATTGCAGCAGCTGTTGCAGGATGATTTTGCCCTCTTTAGGGAATATTATAACGTGAACAGCTACGGAATATGGGAAGACAACCGTTATGTGCTCATTCGGAAAAAAGCCGATGCCGAAATAGAAAAGGAATTCAAAATAGATAATGAAACGCTTCAGCGGAAAAAGGAAATTTGGAAAACCATCCTCCTCGCCCATAGAAACCAACGCCCACAGCCGCGACTGGATGACAAAACCCTTACTTCGTGGAATGCCATGATGTTGAGTGGATACATTGACGCATACAAAACCTTCGGGGAAAACAACTATTTGGATGCAGCCTTAAAAAACGCAACATTTATTACCGAAAAACAGCTTCAGAAAAATGGGGCCCTTTTCCACAATTATAAAAACGGCAAAAGCAGCATCAATGGATTTTTGGAGGACTACGCTTTCACAATTGAAGCATTTATAAATTTATATCAGGTTACGCTGGACCAAAAGTGGCTGGACCGTTCAAAAACCATGGCCCAATACACGATGGAACACTTTTTTGATGAAGGGAAACACATGTTCCATTTCACTTCAAAAAAGGATGCGGCCATCGTTGCCCGAAACTACGAATATCTGGACAATGTTATTCCGGCCTCAAACTCGGTGATGGCGAAGAATCTTTTTGTGCTGTCAAAATATTTTGGCAAAATGGAATATGAGGAAATTGCACAGCAAATGTTCAAAAACGTTTCTTCGCAAATTGGGCAATACCCAAGTGGTTTCACAAATTGGTTGGATCTATTGAAAAACTTTCAGGATAATTTTTACGAAGTTGTAGTGGTGGGCCATGAAGTTACCGAGAAAATAAAGGAAATAAACCGTCACTACCTTCCCAACAAAATTGTGGCCGGAAGCCACGGAGAAAAAGATGGCCCGTTGTTTGAGAACCGATATGTAGCCGGGGCCACGCTTATTTATATCTGCGTGGACAACAGCTGCAAACTTCCCGTGGAAGACCCAAAAATTGCTATTGAACTTCTAAAAAACGAATAAAAAATTATATGGAAAAATTTAAGGATATCGATATTTACATTGAAAAGTACGGACAAAAGTTTATTGATTTTCTGCCCAGTGTGATTGGTGCGGTTTTGATGCTGCTCATTGGGTTATGGATTATTAAATTGATCAACAGGTTCATAAAAAAGTTTTTTGACAGAACGGACTATGACCCCACTTTGGAAAATTTTATTGCCAGCCTTATCGGGTGGGGATTAAAGATTGTGCTTTTCGTTTTGGTAATAACACAACTTGGGGTGGAATCGGCCTCGTTGGTAGCAATTATTGGTGCCGCGGGCCTTGCCATAGGTTTGGCGCTGCAAGGGTCACTTTCCAATTTTGCGGGCGGTGTTTTAATTTTGTTGCTGAAACCTTTCAGGGTGGGCGATTTCATTAGTGCCCAAGGCGTGGATGGCACGGTGAAGGAAATTTCCATTTTCAACACAAAGCTAACTACTTTTGGAAACCAACTGGCTATTTTGCCCAATGGAAAATTGAGCAATGAAAATATTATCAATTACACGGTGGAAGGCATACGCCGTGAGAATATTACAATAGGCATTGGGTATAATGACGATATCCGAAAAGCCAAGGAAATCTTGATGAACCTGCTTTTAGAGCAGGAAACAATTATAAAGATTGAAGGCAAAATGCCCACGGTTGCAGTGGCCGAGCTTGCGGACAGCTCCGTGAACCTAACCGTTCGTTATTGGGCAAACAATGATGATTTTTGGGACCTGCGGTGGAATATTCTTGAAGAAAGTAAGGCCAGATTGGAATCTGCGGGAATAACCATTCCGTTTCCGCAACGCGAGGTGCACCATTTATATGTGGACGGATTAAAAAAATAAGGCTTACTTTGTGCCCCAATTCCTATATAAAATAAGTAATTAATATATATATTATGAAGAAGATATTTTTAAGCATACTGTTTGTAATTACAGCAACCTCAGGGTTCGCGCAAGCGGCCAATAGTAATTATGACATCTATTCCCGTACCATTGACATCAACCAAAAATCATTGGCTTTCGGCCTCACGGAACTGGAATTCAACGCCATTAAGGACGAAGCATATGCGAATGCAAATTTTGTTCCCGGAAAAATCTATCAAGTTGACAAATTGATTAGGGACAATGTACCAATGCGCTTCAATGCTTATGCAGATGAAATAGAAATCAAGAAGAATAATTTTGACGAATCATATAGCGCCCTGCTAAAGGATCCCGATATTTTTGTGAAAGTTCTGAATGATTTTTATGTCTTTGTACCCTTGGACGGAAGCCGTGAAAAGGGTGGCTATTTTAACGTGTTGAGCGATGGAAAAACCTATGACCTTTACAAAAAAACCACGGCTCATTTCAGAGAAGGTGTAAAAGCGAAAACCAATTATGCACGCGATATGCCCCCTTCATTTGAAAAGACCACCAAATATTATTTGGTCCAGGATGGCACTTTTTTGGAAATGCCAAGCAGCAAATCAAAAATTCTGAAAATGATGAACAAGAAAGACAGTGAAATCAAGACCTTCATCAAACAGAATAATATTGATGTAGCAAAGGAAAGAGATTTGATACAGCTTGTTTCCTATTTTGACTCACTTTTATAGTGGGCTTTTAACCAAGCATAAATTCCTTTAAGTAAAAAGGTTCAAAATAAGCGATATCTTCGGTATCGCTTTTTTTATACTTTGCCTCGGCCAATTCGGCCATTGCTGCGGCCGATGGAACTGCGCCTGTGTCAAAAATGGCATTTTCGCTTTGGCAAATTTCCTTAAATTTTTGGGCGCCGCTGCCCAAAAACAATACTTTACTCTTGCTTAAAAATTCCGAAAATGATTCTTCGGAAAGGATTTCGGCCCGTGTTTCGCGAATCTGTTTTTTTTCTGAATTGAACACTGCCGAATACACTTCCATTCTTCGAGCGTCCAGCAAAGGAATTATAAAACAATCTTTCCGTTGCACTTGCCGGGCGAGGACATCCAATGTGGGCGTGGAAATCAATGGAAGGTCCAACGCAAAACAAAGTCCCTTTGCCGCGGAAACACCAATGCGCAGGCCCGTGTATGATCCTGGGCCTTTACTCACCGCCACGGCGTTTAATTGGCACTTGTCCATTTTAGCCTCTTTCAACACTTCTTCAATAAAGACGTGCAACTTTTCAGCGTGGGAAAATTTCAAATTATTTTCCTCGCGAATGGCCCGAATGTTTCCGTTCACCGAAATGGCCACCGAGCAGTTGGTAGTGGCGGTCTCAAGACATAGAATGGTTGCCACTATTTATCCTTTTTATTGGGAGGGGTAATTTGCACCTTATCACCTGCTTTCAAAAGTTTTGTCACCGTGTTATAGGGTCCCGTGATTACGGATTCACCTTCTTTTAAACCGGAAATTATCTCAATGTTTGAATCATCTTGTATTCCGGTTTTAACAACCCGAAGTTTGGCTTCATCGCCTTCCATTACATAGACTGCCTCAAATTTTTCGGAATTGGGGTTTACAGTTTCTCCCGCAGCGGGTTTTTTGGTTTCGGTGGTATCGGTCTTGATTACAATGGCGCTAATGGGAATGCCTATAACATTGTTTTTCCGATTTGTAATTATGTCAACGGTGGCCGTCATTCCAGGTCGGAAGGGGGAAAAGCTTTCCGGTTTTCCCTCCGTCAAATCTTTATAGGAATCGGGAAGAATGCTAACTTTCACTTTAAAATTTGTCACTTGGTCTGCTGTCAGCGCGCTTTCTGCACTGTTGGCAATTGCGGTAACCACACCTTTAAATTCTCTTTTTAAATAGGCGTCCACTTCTACTATAGTTGAGTCACCAACGGCCAGTTTTACAATGTCGTTTTCATTCACGTCCACTTCAACTTCCATTTTTTGAAGATTGGCAACGCGCACTATTTCCGTACCCGCCATTTGGGCCGTTCCCACTACCCGTTCGCCAAGTTCCACCGAAAGTTTAGAAACGGTGCCGCCCATGGGCGCATAGATACTGGTTCGGGAAAGGTTGTCCACAGATTGCTTTACATTTGCCGCGGCGCTCTGCACGTTATAATAGGCCGCTTTTGCATTGGCCTGTGCCATATCATAATCAGCGACAGATTTATCCCATTCCGCCTTTGAAATCACCCCTTTTTCAAAAAGTGCTTTATTGCGTTCATAATTCAGTTGGGCGTTCTTTTCGCTGGCCTGCGCCTGTGCCAATTGTGCACGGACATTTTGAAGTCCCGCCTGCGACTGGCTCACTGCCGCTTGGATAAGGTCTGGGTTTATTCTTACCAAAAGATCTCCCTTTTCAACCGTTTGGCCTTCTTTAATGGGAAGTTCAATAATCTCGCCCGATACTTCGGAAGAGAGGGCCACTTCTATTTCGGGCTGAATTTTTCCTGTTGCCGCAACGGTTTCAGTAATATTCAGTGGAGTGGTTTTTGTGATTTCAACTTCCCGATAGTCTCCAGATTTTCCAAACCAGCCGGCCTTCTTGCCCACCACCAACAAAACGGTCAGCGCAATTACTGCCACGGAAATCCAAATAATAGTTTTTTTCTTCATGTTTAAAATTTTAATTCACTCGGGGCAACGCCAAAGTAAAGCTCCAATACTTTTAACTTAAATATATATTCAAATTTAGTCCTGTTTTCCTCAATTTCAGCATTATCAAAACGCAATTTTGCCTGGCTGAAATCAAAGGCATTCGTCAGGCCAACATCATAACGATCTTTTGCGTACTGATAAGCCAATTGCTGTGATTCAAGTGCTACTGTGGCTGCTTCAAAAGCTTTCAAGGCGCCATTGGCATCTACATAGGCCTGATAAACGTTTGATTCCAAATCCAGTTCGGCCTGTTCTAATTGGTATTCGGAATTTTTCAGATTTATTTTATTGCGCATCACATTGCTCTTTACGGCAAATCCGTTGAAAATTGGAACATTGAGTTGCAGGCCGTAGCCTATACCGTCATTGAGGTATATCTGTTCCACAAAATCCCTTTGAAGCGGGTCATTGTCTGCATATCGGGTATTGTAACCAAAGAAAGCGGAGAGTGTTGGATAGTAGGCTCCGCGGGCGATCTGCAGATCTTTTTTGGCAATCTCAACATCCTTTTGGGCAATTTGCACTTCAGCACGGGTTTGTTTTGCACTTGCTATTATTTCTGAAACATCCTTATCAGCAATGCCGCCATCTATAATTTTATATTCTTCATCTGCAATATCAAAGGTAGCGTAATCTTTTATAAGCAACAGTTGTGCAAGGCTGATCAAGGAAATTCGCACCGTATTTTCGGCAACGGCAATTCTTTGTTTCTCACCCGCGTCTGTAGCTTTTATTTCCAAAAGATCGCCGCGGGGCAGTACGCCAGCATCCACAAGATTGCTTGTTCTTTCAAACTGTTTTAGGGTGACGATGTTTTGCGATTTTGCAACTTCCAAATTTGCTTTGTTCAACAAAACCTGTAAATATGAATTTGCAACGGCCAGGGCAATGTCATCTTTCATTTTATCCAATCGGTATTGGGCAGACAGTTCAGAGAGTTTGGCGCGTTGCATTTCTCGCACGTTTCGCAGTCCATCAAAAATATTGAGGCCCACGTTTACGGCGCCCGAAGCAGATCCAAAAGTGGTGTTTTCCAACCGATTGTTGGTTGGGTTCAAGCTGAGCCCAGTATTTTTTGAAGCGCTCATATTGGCATTTAGGCTTGGCAGGAAATTGCCAAAGGCCTGGAGTTTGTCTGCCTCGGTACGTTCCAGTTCAAGCTCACTTTGTTTCACTGAAATGTTATTGGACAAGGCGTGTTCCACACATTCGTTTAGAGTCCATTGTTTGTTCTGCGCAGAAAGTGAAAGGCTAAAAATTAAAAAAATGGAAGCGGTGGCTATCTTCTTCATACGATTTTCTATTGCTGAATTTGTCATTTGTATTGCTGTTGCGTTACATTAAATTTATAAGTAATGTGCAAAATTACCCTCTGCCGCCGGCCGTGGCGTTGGGAGCAGGTTTCAATTGGTTCCAGACTTTTATTTTATCGTCTTTGGAGATGCCGGATTTCACTTCCACGTCAATTCCGTCGCTCACGCCCAATGCTATTTCCCGTCTTTCAAATTGTTGTTCCCCCACTTGAATCTCAACGAATGGTTTTTGGGTTTGGGCGTCATACTGGACCAGGGCTTCCTTAATGGTCAACACATTTTCTGCCTTTGCGAGAATGATTGATGCGTTGGCGCTTAACCCGGCACGAATGAACGTACTGGAGGTGTCAATATTTTTCAGGGTGCCTTTGATCTCAAACTGTATGGCGCCGTTTTCGTCCACTCCTTTTGGGGCGATGTAATCCAATATGGCCTGAAATGTTTTATCAGAAATGGCGCCCACGGTAATTTCCAAGGGCAGGTTTTCCTTTATTTTTCCCACTTCACTTTCGTCAACCTTTCCTTCAAAAATCATATTTTCCACATCGGCCAAGGTGGCAATAGTGGTGCCGTCGTTAAAATTGTTGGCTTCAATTACTTGGTTGCCGGTTTTTACGGGAACGTCCAAAACCATTCCCGAAACCGTTGCGCGAATTTCGGTATTTGCCGCGGTGCCAATGCCGCTGGTAGTCCCTGTTTTTACAATATCATAATTTTGATTGGCCGCCGTGAGCGCCACTTGTTCCTGTTTTAATCTTTGTTGGGCTTGGTTGTGTGCCAGTTGGGCGTTATCAAATTCATTTGCTGAAATTACGCCCTTTTCAAATAATTCCTTTTGCCTGTTAAAGATACTTTTCTGATTTTCAAAAGCAAGCCGGGCGGTTTCCACTTGGGTTCGGGCGCTGCTTATATTGCTTTGCGCGCTATTCAATGACGAAACATTGGGCACTACCTTCACCTTTGCTATCAAATCACCCGCTTTGACAACCTCACCGGCTTCCACGTAAATTTCATCAATTATCCCGGAAATATTTGGTTTTATGAGCACTTCTTCCTTTGGAACAATACTTCCCGTGGCCACGGTTTTTTTAACAACGGTTCCCAAAACGGGGGTCTGCGTTTCATACACAACGGGGTCTTGGATGTTTTTGGAGTATAGCCAATACATTGAGGCCACGAACAAAACAGCGATGGAGACGAGGATGGTTATGGTTCTGGTTCTTTTCATTTTTTTTTGAATGTTGTTGCTATTTCTTAAGTGATAAATTATTTTGATTTTGTATGTTTTTAAACAACGAAGGCTATTCTGTCCTGAGCGCTTCCACGGGTTTGATCCTAATCGCATTTTGGGCAGGAATCAAACCGGCCAAAAGTCCCGAAACTATTAAAATGGTCAAAGCAATAAAAACGACCCCAATATTAACTGACGGGTTTATGAACATCATTTGGCTCGTATCCATAGTGCCCAGTTGGTAATTCACCAAATAGAGCACGACGGTGGCAAGAATAATTCCAGCCATTCCCGAAACGATGGTCAAAAATATGGATTCCAAAAGAATTTGTGCACGGATGCTCCACGGGGTGGCTCCCAGCGCGCGGCGGATGCCAATTTCCTTGGTGCGTTCCTTTACAACAATCAACATTATGTTGCAAATGCCAATTATCCCGGAAAGCAAAACAAGTATGCCCACGAAATAGGCCACAAAATTTAGCGCGGTGAACAGGCCGTTTATTTTGCTATATTCTTCGTAAAGATCAAAGCTGCCCACGGCCCGATCGTCATTTGGGTTTATGGTGTGGCGGGTTTTGATGACATCAAATACTTGTGATTTCAACTGGGTAATGGAATGTCCATCATTTGCGGTTATGGCCATCCAACCAACGATATCGCCCATATTGAAAGCTTGTGAAAAGGCAGTAAAGGGCACATAAATCTCCTTCTGCATTTCTTCCGGATCACCGTTGTTTCCTTTCTTTTTATAAGTGCCGATTACAAGAAAATTGACACCGTTAATTTTAATATATGAGCCAATGACTTCCTCTTTGGGTTGGTAGAGCGCGGTTTGTACACCACTTCCAATAATGGCGACTTTTCGCTTTTCATTGATGTCTGAATAATTTATAAACCTGCCCGAGGTGATGTCCATGGGTTGTTGCTGAATGATTTCAGGATAATCCCCATAAACGTTGAAAGCGCCTGTTTGTAAGCCCCGAACCACATTATTGCTTCCCCTGAAACCGCCCAATTGATTTCTGGGTGAAACATAGCGAAGCCCCGGAACGTCGCGTTTAATGGCTTCAACATCATCGGTCTTAAAATTGTATCTTCTTCCTTTTGGCAAACCTTTATAGGGTTGTGAAGCGGTTTGTGACCACATAAACATAGAGTTGGTAGCCATGCCGTTGAAACCTTGCTTTATTCCATTTTCCAACCCGTTGCCGGCGGCAAGCAAAATAACCAAGATGAAAATTCCCCATAAAACCCCAAAGGCGGTCAGCACGGTTCTAAACCAATTGCTGCTCAATGCCTCAATGATCTCGGTCCAGCTATCCCTGCTAAATAGTTTATTCATCACGAAGGGCATCTATGGGTTTAATATTGGCGGCTCTATAAGCGGGAAAAAAACCGGCAGCGGCACCGGCAACAACCAAGATAATAACGGTGGTGATAGCCACCGAAAAATCTACGGAGGGGTTGCTGATATAATTCGTTTCAATGAATGGGCCCACAAGCTGCAGTAAAAAAAGACTAAAAATAAGTCCCATGAACCCGGCAACGGCAGTTACGAAAATTGACTCGTGAAGGATCATTCCAATAATAGACCAGGGCTGCGCCCCGATTGCTTTGCGAATGCCTATCTCCTTCGTGCGCTCTTTTACAATAATGAGCATGATATTGCTTACCCCAACCACGCCAGCAATTATGGTACAAATTCCCACGCCCCAAAAAAACCAGCGAATCATATTGTTCAGGTCATAAAATTTTTTGGTGTTTTCCAAGGTATTGTTCACGTTTACTGCGCGTGTGTCATTGGGGGCGATGGAGTGTTTTGCTTTTAAATCTGATTCCAATTGTGCTGTAAATGCCTCAGACGCTGCCAAAGCTTCTTCAAAATTGTCATTTTTTTGAAGTGTAAATGCCAGCGAACGAAGTTTGTTTCCCGCGTTGTAAACTCGCTGTGCAGTGGATAAGGGAATAAAAATCCTCGTTTCCTCCCGCTCGCCGCCGGGGTCACTAAAAATGCCGACTATCTTGAATTTAATCCCTGTAATGTCAACATATTCACCCAATGCCTTTTTGTCCTTAAACAAATCAAGATATACCTGATTGCCAATGATGGCCACTTTTTCGTTGTTCTTTAGGTCACTTTGGTTTATATATCTGCCTGCTACCAAGGTGGCGTTTTCAAGAAATTGATAATCAGGCAAAACCCCCTCAACCCTATAGCTGCCGTTTTCCTTATTATAAGTGGTCAATTGGCCCCACCTACTGTAAACGCCGGATTTCAGGTCCAATTTGTCACTATTTTTAGTAACCGTTAGTTCGTAATCGCGGTTGTCCAGTTCAATGATGCGCCCAGGGTTAAGCCCTTTGTATTCTATGGAAGTAACGTTTGTCCAGACGCTTATTCGGTTGGTAGCGTCATTTTCAAATTCTTTAGCTACGCCATTTGCCATTCCTTGTCCGATGGCCAGCAAAATGACCAATATAAAAATACCCGAAGCAACGGAAAGGCCTGTCAAGAAAGTTCGCAATTTGTTTTTGCGAATGGCTTCAAAAATTTCCTCCCACCGTTCAATGTTAAACATAGGTTTCAGCTTTAGCGCGCACTTGGCTTACGGGTGAATCATCTATAATGACTCCATCTTTCAGGTTTACAATGCGTTTGGTCATGTGGGCAATGTCATCTTCGTGGGTTACCAGCAGGATTGTTTTGCCTTCGTCATTAATCCCTTGTATGAGCTCCATCACCTCATAAGATGTTTTGGAATCCAGCGCGCCCGTGGGTTCATCTGCCAACAGCACTTTGGGATCGCTGGCAAGGGCACGGGCAATGGCCACCCTTTGTTTTTGGCCACCGGAAAGTTCGCTGGGAAGATGTGATGCCCAATCTGCAAGACCCACTTTTTCGAGGTAGTGCAAGGCTTTTTCTGTGCGAACGTTTCGTTTGATCCCTTGATAATAAAGGGGCATCGCCACATTGTCCAGCGCAGATTTGTAATTTATAAGATTGAACGACTGAAAAATAAAGCCCAGAAATTTATTGCGGTAGCGGGCTGCAATTTTTTCGTTCAAATTTTGAATTATCGTTCCGTCCAGGGTGTAAGTTCCTTCATCGGCTTCATCCAAAATTCCCAAAATGTTGAGCAGGGTGGATTTTCCCGAACCGGATGAGCCCATTATGGAAACCATTTCTCCTTCGGCCACCGAAAAGTTTATACCCTTGAGCACATGCAAGGAATTTTGGCCCATGTGGTATGACTTATGGAGATTTTTGATTTCTATCATCTTGAAGTTGTTGGATCACAAAATAAGGGGGAATTTTTCCGCTATATGTGAAATTCTTGTTAAGTCTTAAATAGCGCTACTTTCCTTTTTTCCAATAAGACTAAGGAAACCGGAGCTTGTTACATAAAAATGGGGAAAAAATTCAAGTGTTTTGTTCGTGCCGGGTCTTTTTCCGGTTCCGGTAAATGGCATAACCAACAGCGCCGATGAGCAAATAGGGAAAAACCATGAGATACACAATTCCGTTGTTTATGCCTTTTGCCGCTTGGCCGCTTTCTTCACTCTCCAAAACCGCGCGGCACATGGCACACTGTGCCTCCGCAGGAATTGTAGCGGTTGCGAAGAGAAGAATTATAAAAAGAAGTTTGAGTTTCATTTTCCTAATTTTTTTGAAATTCTAATAATAGGGCGAAATCATTAAATACACAATAACGCCGCTAACGGCCACATAGAGCCATAGGGGGTAGGTTATGCGGGCTATTTTCCGATGTGCATAAAACTGGCCGGAAATGGCGCGCACATAGGTTAGCAATACAAAGGGAATTACTATTATGGAAAGCAGGATGTGCGTAAGCAGTATGAAATAGTATATATATTTCAATATCCCCTCTCCCCCGTAAACCGTTGACTCGGAAGTCATGTGATAAGCCATATAGAGCAGCAAAAAAACGACAGAACAGCCGATTGCGGTTTTCATTAACAGCTCGTGCAGCTTTCTGTTTCCCTTTCTAATTTGGTAAACCGAAACTGCGAGCAGGATGGCGGTTATGCCGTTAATGGTGGCGTAAATTGGAGGCAAAAATCCCAAACGCGCCACACCGGGAATCTTCACTGAAAATAAAACCGCAATGGCTATGGGAATGGTGACGGAAAGTATCCATATCCAAATGTTATATTTTTTTGAATTTACCGAAACGGGTTTCATGGGTTATAAGAGATTATGAATGTCTTCCTTTAATATTTGAATTTGTTTGTCATCCAGACCGTCATAATAAACAATGGGGTTTCCCTGCTCATCCTTTCGGGAACGGATGTTGCCCTCTTGGTCTATTAACGCGAAAAAACCGGAATGCTCAAAACCGCCATCGGCATCGGGCACTTCTCCCACGTATAAATTAAACCCTTCGTTGGCGAGCTTAAAAATTTCTTCCTTTGGGCCCGTCAACAAATGCCATTGTGGTTTTGTGATGCCTTTTTCGATGGCATATTCCTTCAAAACCTGCGGTGTGTCGTGTTCGGGATCAATGGAGAAGGATGCCATGCCCACTTTGGGGTTTCCCAAGAATTCATTTTGGATTTTGATCATATTCTCGGTCATAATGGGGCAGATGCTGGGGCAGGTAGTGAAGAAAAATTCCACCACATATACTTTGTCTTTATAATCTTCATTGGTAATTGTTTTGCTATGCTGATCCGTTAAACTGAAAGCAGGCACAGCGCCAATAGTTTCAAGCTCCGATTTTGAAAGGTGGTCCACAATTTTTGGAACGGCCCAAATGCCGAAAATCAAAATTATGAATGAAATGCCGATGTATGAATAGTTCTTTTTCACTGATGTGTTGTGTTTATTCTGTTTTCTGATTGAGGCTTCAAAAATATATGCTTGTTTTTTCGCAATTATATTTCGCGATTGGATTTGTACTTTTTCAACGCGCGCCTATATTCTGCCAAAAGTACTTTCACGTCATCACTCATTTTATTGTTTATTTCGGCAATATTGCTGGCATCGAAACCGTACATTACGCCCATATCTTCATCATCCTTTCTTCCGCGAAGGCTTCTTTCCTTGTCTATGATAAAAACATAGGGAGTGGAAAAATTAGGATCCAACGAGAGATTGGAATTTAGCGATAGAAAAACGCGCTGGATGTTTTCCGCGGAGCCAAAAGCGAAAAACCACGCATCCGTGGGCGCTATCTGTTTCAGTTTTTGTTCTATGCCATTAGCTTGGGTTTCGATTCCCTCTGGCAAGAGGATTATGAACTGGAATTCCTTAAACTCGTGATTTTTACTGTATATTTTCTGCGCAAGGTTATAGGCATAGGCCCTATGGTCTTCCAAATTTTTTCCGAAAAATCCAAGAACTGTTATCCGGTTTTCCAAGTGCACCGGGTTGCCGTGCAGATCTTTAAACCCTTCTAATTCTGCAACAGAGGTAGTCAAAACCGGTAAAGGTTTAAAATAATTAGTGCTCATTGCAAAGAAAATGTATGCGGTTATGGGCAAAATAAAGAGGGTGCCGAGAACTAAATATTTTTTCATTTTTGCAATTTTTAGGCTTTTGCAAAAATAGCTGGTAAAAGGGGGTTGGACAATGTTTTGGGTGTTAATTTTGGCTTTTTTTGAAGACGATTGCACGCTTAATGAAACGTGTGCCGAATTAATTTGAAGCCACTACATAATTCCATTGAATTTTCTTTACTACCAAAGCCACGAGAGCGCGCGGTTTGTAAAAAATGAATGGAGAATAAAAAAAAGCCCTTCGGAAAAGAGGGCTTTAGAGTATCTTAAAAATATGACCTAAAAATCAAATTTTATAAATCCGTTTTTATATACTTCAAAAATATAATCGCCTTCAATCAAGATTAATGTTACCAAATAAATAATCAAGAATACAGCGGTCCAAATTACTGCCCTTCGCAGCCCTACGGTTTCATCGCGCATATGCATGAAATCCCAAGTGATATAATAGGCTTTGAAGATGGTGAGGATGATGAATATCCAGTTCAGGAGTTTTAATGCCAAAAAGTTGTGCTCAATCAAAAAGGCGGGGCGTAATATACCCAATACCACCTCAATTATTGTTACTATGGAAAGCACTATAAAAACGCCCCAAATCTTGCTTATGTTTGATTTGAACTTTAACGTTCCCCTAAAAATTTCCAATTTATGTTCGTGTGCCATTTTTCTGCTTTGAAAATGTTAAACAAGATAAAAGAATGTAAATACAAATACCCAGACCAAGTCCACAAAGTGCCAGTAAAGACCAACCTTCTCAACCATTTCATAATGTCCGCGGCGCTCATAGGTGCCCAAGATAACGTTGAAGAAGACGATACAGTTTATCAAAACGCCCGTTGCAACGTGAAAGCCGTGAAAACCGGTTATAAAGAAGAAAAAATTGGCAAAAAGCGGGTGGCCATATTCATTGTGGCGAAGGTTTGCTCCTTCTACCACCATGACGCCGTCATTTACAACTTTTGCGATGGATTCTTCGCGGCTTAAAACTATGTGGTGCCCGTGTTCGTCCTTTTGTTGAACCCTGACCAAAATATTATCATTGGCCAAAAAGCCAGCTTTCACTTGTTCAAAGGAAACGCTGGGGAAGTATTGTGCTTCTTCTTTGTACCAAACGCCATTCTCTTTGGTCTGTTCTATGCGTTCGCCGGTGGCCGCCGCTGCAAAATCACGAAGGGCCACGCGCTCCCCATCTTTATCCAAAAATTGGATGATTTGGCCACCTTTTGTTTCTATCGCTCCATAATCGCCTTTTATGAAAGTGGCCCATTCCCAAGCTTGTGAACCCAAGAAAATAAAACCGCCGATAATGGTGAGAAATAAATAAAATATTACTTTTTTCTGTTTCATTTGGTGGCCCGCATCAACAGCCAGCACCATGGTTACAGATGAAAAAATCAAAATAAAGGTCATAAATGCCACATAATACATGGGCGCATTTACACCATGAAGAAATGGGAAGTGCGTAAACACCTCGTCCGGAATTGGCCAAGCATCAACGAATTTGAATCTTGAAAATCCATAGGAGGCAAGGAATCCGGAAAAGGTCAATGCATCGGAAAGGATGAAAAACCACATCATCATCTTGCCATAACTCGCTTTCAGCGGATCGTTTCCGCCGCCCCAGGTTTTTCCTTCGGTACCTGTTTTAACAACAGTAGCTTCCATAAAAATAATTTGGTTTTAAATAAAGGTTCAAAAATACGTTTAATTTTTATTTAACGAAATATAAAAACAAAAACAGGTAAATCCACACTACATCCACAAAATGCCAAAAAGTTGCAGCCAGTTCAACGCCAAGGGTTTTACCGTTTCCATATTTTTGTTTATAATGATTATAAATTACGACAAAAAGCGCTACGAGGCCACCAATGACGTGCGCAACATGCAGGAGCACCACCAAATAAATAAAGGAGGTTGTAATACTGCTCGTGGGGCCCGTGAAGTAATAGCCGCTCTCCACGATTTCTGAAAATCCGACAAATTGAAATATTATAAATAAAATTCCCAAGAGTGAAGTTGCAACCAATAGAAACATGCCGGTACGGTGGCGGTTTTTCCTTATAGTCCTTACGGCAAAAATCAGGGTGAGACTGCTTGCAAGTATCAATACAAGACTTATATAGAACGCTTGCGGAATCTGAAAACTTGCTATCCAATCGGGCCGTTCCTTGCTTACTACATACGCACTGGTGAGCCCGGCAAAACTCATGGTCAGGCTAATGATCCCAAACCAAAGTATGTTTTTCTTTGCGCGGTTTTTCTTAATTTCTTCGGTTCCTTCGGTCAAATCCATGTTGTACTATGTCTGTGTGTTAAATTGGTAACTATTAATAATGGAAATTCATATGAAAATGATGGCTCAAAATATTCATCTTAAAAATTTATCAGCCACATAAATAATTTGCAACAACGTGATATAGCTCACGCTCGCAAGCATAAGCTGTTTCGCGGCCTTGGACGTTTGCTCTCGATAAAGCCGAACGGCATAATAAAGAAGACCGATACCCAAAATACCAATAAGGATTCCGGAAAATGAAGTTATGTAAAGCTTTCCGGTGATACCCAATACCGGGATTAGGGAAACCAGCACCGTCCAGATGCTGTATAGAATAACCTGGATTGCGGTGCCCCTGTCGCGCTTGCCATTGGGAAGCATAAAAAATCCTCCTTTTTCATAATCCTCAAAAAGAAACCAGCCAATAGCCCAAAAGTGCGGAAACTGCCAAAAAAACTGTATCATAAACAAGGTGCCGGGCTCAATACCAAATTCGCCCGAAGCCGCCACCCATCCCAACATAAAAGGAATAGCCCCAGGAAACGCTCCCACAAAAACCGATAGTGGCGTTCTGGTTTTCAGCGGAGTATAGAGGCTTACGTACATAAAGATAGAAATGGCCCCAAACATGGCAGTGATGGGATTGATAGAATATAGCACCGCAATCCCCACACACGTTAAAACCACGGCGAGTACAAAGGCCGAGCGAACACTCATTTCCCCTGCGGGAATTGGCCTGTTTTTGGTGCGGTCCATAAGGGCATCAAGGTCGCGTTCTATAATTTGGTTGTAAATATTGGACGCGCCCACCATACAGTAACCCCCAACGCACAGCAAGAAAAGTATATAAAAATCTATAGTTTCTGCCCCCAGCAAATAACCGGCAACAGAAGAAAAAACCACACTAACGGAAAGCCGAAATTTAGTGATTTCAACAAAATTCCTTACAAAAGGCTGGGCAAAAGATGGTGAAGGGGAAACGGACAAGCTCATAATTTTATTGGCGTGGCAAAGATACGCTTCCTGTAATTTTTCCGCAATATATTCTTGACAATGTTCTGCATTATTTCAGCATTTTTAGTATTTTCAGCCAATATTTAAATTTAAAAAATCATGTTTTATAAATTAGTCCTCACCAGTATATTCCTTTTTTCCATCAATACCTCTTTTTCGCAAACCGATACGGGCGAGCAGACGCACTCCAAACTAATTAAAGTGAGCAACAAAATCTACATGCTCCAGGGCAATGGAGGCAACATTGGCCTTAGTATTGGCCATGACGGTGTTTTTATGATTGACGCCCAATTTGCCGACAATATTGAACAAACAAAGAAAGACATTAAAAAAGTGAACGACAAACCGGTGAAGCTATTGGTAAACACCCACTTCCACGGAGACCATACGGGCGGAAATGCGGCGATGGCGCAAACAGGAAGCATTATCTTTTCACACGTAAATGTTCGCAAACGCCTTTTGGGAACTATTAAAGACGGAGCGAAAAAAATACCGCAAGAAACCTTGCCCGTAGTTACGTTTTCTAAAGATCTTAGCTTTCATTTCAATGGAGAGGAAATTTATGTTTTCCACGTTAAAAACGCCCATACCGATGGTGATGCCATGGTTTATTTCCCTGACAGCAATGTGTTGCACGCGGGCGATGTTTTCTTCAACGGCAAATATCCGTTCATTGACCTGGAAAATGGCGGAGATCTTTTGGGCTGCGTTGAGGCTATTGAAACAGCATTGAAATCTATAAATGAATCTACTAAAATAATTCCGGGTCACGGAAATTTGGGCACATACAAAGACTTTCAAAAAGCTGCCGACCTGCTTTCGGGCATTTACAGAAAAGTAAATACGCTATATCTAAATAAGAAAACGGAAGACGAAGTGGCAATAATGACCGATCTAACCCATGAATATGACACGCAAGGATACGGCGATGGGTTCATCAACACTGAGGCATTTTTAAGAATGGTTTATAAAAGCGTTGCCCAACAACGAAAAGCTATTGAAGACAATGCTGAAAAAAATAAAGCAGCCCGTGAAAAGGTAGAAAAAATGATGAGGCAAAAGGAGTAATACCACGCATTACGCGCGTTCCATTGTTGGATATTACTTCTTAAAAATCATAATACCAATTGAACAAATCTGTTCTAATTCCAAAATTTACCCAAGTTGTCTGATTCTTGAATATGGTTTCGGTATCAACCTCGGGGTCAAAACTTCTGAAAATTATGCTTCCGTAAATCTTTAAATTGGTTGCCGGATTAATTACATATCCTGCCTGCAATTCCGTATGGAAAAAATCTGTGCTATTTCCTTGTGCCACGCTGTTGCCGATTTCTGAAATACGGTCGTCCTCGTTTCCATAAATATCGCCTCCATAAAATTTTGAATCTTCTGGCGTGTTGAATTCGAATCCACGTTTTGCCATAATAACCTTGGCATCGCCGTAAATTCTTCCTTTTTGGTAACGTGCAATTGCTATAAATTCAGAAAAGTTCGCGCCCAGGGTGTGCGCCATGGATTGATTGTTATGTCCATAATTGAGCACAACCGTGTTATGGGAATAAGCAAAAGGCCGTACCCTGTTGTATTCCCCTTGCAGATATAGATTCTTTAATCCAAAGGCATCATAATATTTGAGCCCCAGTTGATACCCCGTTTTATTTTTATAGCTGCCCTCGCCCTTGAAAACGTGGCTGGATGAAAATTCATCGATAATCCATTGTCCATAGACATTGACCCGGTCGTTGATTTTATATTTGGCACTTAGGCCGATCAATGCGTTGCCTCCCCTTGAACCCGTTGAAAACTCAATTGCCCTATAAAATATAATGGGGTTGAAGTAGTTGAAATCAAAACCGCGGTCGTTATCATTTTGCCATAATACAGATTCGAATAGCCCAATGTTCAGCCGTTTGCTTAGGTTGTAGCTCAAATAGTGATTTGCCATATATTTTGTTCTAAAAGAACCGTCTGTGGTAACTTCGGGCCGAACATCGCGCAGTGACATCCACGTATTTGTGTATTTGAGTTTCCAAAAAGTGGTGTTTATCTTGAAGAACGGATATGGGCTGGCATTATCACTGGTCAATAAGGACCGATAGCCATCACCCAAAAAGGTTTTTCCATGGCCCAACTGAAGGTTGAAAAATTTAGAAGGCGTATAGGAAATATGCCCAGTTGCCAGTGGGTAATCATAGGAGTCTGATTTGAACTCTTTGGCAATTCCCCTTCCGGGAATGATTGCCGGGTTGCCTCCATCGGGTCGAATGCTTTCCGCATACCGGTTAAAATAACCTGCAAATCGGCCCTGGCTTTCATAGATGACACCGAAAAACCCCAATTGCTTACCAATACCTCCTTGTGTATAAACCAAACGGGTGTTGTTATAGGTATCAATATCAGCATCAAAATCCTTGCCCGCCTGCAAATCAACACCCACATCCACGGTTAACCAATAATCCTTGCCCTTAATGGTAATGAGATGCTCGTTCCAAAGTTTTCTTCCAAACCACGACGTTTTTTCCTTCAATAGCTCCCTATTTGCTTGTTCAAAATCGAAGTATTTGTTTACTTCGCTATAAACATAAGGCTTTTGGGCGGTGTGGTTGTTAAGGCCCACCCGGTTTAAGGCAGGATCAAATAGGCTATAATTATGGTGGGACAACGGAATGTTGATATTGCTTTTATATTCTTCGTTATTGTAGGGCAAGTTTTCTATAGCATCAAATTCATTCACAAGCGCCTCCCTTTCATTTACCGCCACTTGGGAATTGAGGATAGACTGTCCCGGGGCAATTAGCGGAATGGCAATGGGCAGCGTAAACTGAACATAGGTTGGAGCCCCATTATAAGTGGCAGGCTGCACTTGTGGCAACATTTCAAAAACGCGACGGGCTTCCGCTTTTAATTCATCATAAATTCCATCAACATACAATACTTTGAAATTACCTTCCTTGGTGACCTCGAACAATACGTTTACATTTCCTTTATAATTTTCGGAAAAAACCTTTTGCGGAACTTGGAAATTATCAAAAACAAAGGTCTGAAGGGTATTTTTGAAACAATTTTCCAATGCGTCCACTTCTATATTTGCGCATTGGGGAAACACAGGATATTTTTCATATCTGGCGGAAGAAATTTGGGCAAAACAAGTAACTGAAATAAAAAAAACGGAAAGAACAAGAATCTGTTTCATTGGTAAAGGGCTGTTTAATCCCGAAAGATACAGTTTTTTTATAATGGCCAAATTCAAAAAAGGCTCCCTTTTTTTGAAAGGAAGCCCTATATTCTGAAAAAAACCGATTACTTAATCTTGCAGGGCGAATGGGTGGTAGTTTTCATAATTTCCGAATTTAAAGGGTTATGATGAAATATAACTGTCGTGCCAATAAAAAAACCCTGTAATGCCGGAGCAAATACAGGGTTGTGAGTTATATAAAAACTAAATATTATTGAATATCAAAAACAATTGGAAGCGAGTAAAGAACGCCAACGGGTTTTCCGCGTTGCTTTCCGGGGGTCATATTTGGCAGGGATTGAACCACGCTTACGGCCTCCTTTTCCAATCGAGGGTGGGGTGCACGAGCGCGCACGTCTATCACATTTCCGTTTTTATCAATCTTAAATTGAACTGCGATGCGCTGCCTGCCGTCCAAGCCAAGATCTGAAGCCAAATCTGTATTGAACTTTTTGTTGATGAACTCACTTATCTTAGAAGACATGCATTTCTTTTTGGCATCGTTTCCTTTTTCATTTTCGCAACCGGGATAGACAGGTACATTTTCAATCACGGCAAAGGGAACGTCAGCTATTTCTTCTTCAACAACTTCTTCCTTAATCTCTTTGACTTCAACGATTTTCTGGTCTTGTTTAGCCTCTGTAGATTCTATCACTGTTTCCTCAATTTCCACCTCATCTTCCATTACCTGGATCACTTCAGGAGCTGGCGGTGGCGGCGGCGGCGGCGGCGGCGGGGTCAATTGTTGGGTAATGGGGATTTCTTCCTCCAATTCATCTCCAACATCAAGTTTTCCAAAATCGGCATTGGTTTTATCATATGATTTCCATTCAATTGCTTGCCATGACAGCAGGAGCATGGCTATCATGCCGAGTTGGAAAAAGAGCATACTCCTACGATTAACGTCTGCCTTCGGATTTTTTTTGGGTTCCATAATAGTGTGTTTAACGAGTTGCTAAAATATAGAAATTAAAAGTTAATTTAAAACTTAATTGAAATTTTAGGCCTTTATTATATTCATTACGCTTTTAAAAAAATAGATTCCTATGAGTGAACCTATAAGGTTGGCTACAACATCCCAAATATCTGCATTTCGATATGTAGTTGAAAGGCCTTGAAATATCTCAATTATTATGCCATAGAGCAATACCGAAAGCAGGAGCACCAGCATCCATTGCTTTTTAAATTGAAAATGATTGCCAATATAAAGATATAACATCCACAGATTGACCAAACCGAAATAAATAAAGCCGTGTGCTATTTTATCCAAGGACGAAAATTGGACCTTGGGTAAATTAGGATTTGGAATAAAAAACAGAACGGTGATGCAGCAAGTGTATAATAATGCAAAAAACAAAATGGGCTTAGCCGCCAATAAGCGCTTTATATGCAGCATCATCCAGGAGTTGTGCTATTTCGTCGGGGTTGGCAATCTTCAGTTTTATCATCCACCCCTCGCCGTATGCGTCTGTATTCACCTTTTCGGGCTCGGACTCAAGACTTTCGTTAAATTCAATTATTTCCCCGGAAAGTGGTAAAAAGAGGTCTGATACCGTCTTTACTGCTTCCACGGTTCCAAAAACTTCATCTTTGTCCATGCTTTCGCCTACGGTTTCAACTTCAACATAAACGATATCGCCCAGTTCGCTCTGTGCAAAATCTGTTACACCGATGGTGGCCAAATCGCCGTCAATAAGGATCCATTCATGGTCCTTTGTGTATTTTAAGTGTGATGGTATATTCATAATCAATATAATAAATTAGTTTCCAAAGTTATAACGAAGGGTGATTCCACTTCTAATTGTTGTTTGTGGGAATGCTGTTGAAATGGCATATTTAGAGAATGTGTGGTCATAATAGAAAAGCGCTGTCAAATTTTTGCTCAAGGCATAATCTATGGAAAGCTGTGCGCCATATATAGTCTGCCCCGCGGTGGTCTGGTTGTTTGCAATGTCAAGATAACGAATTATAGTTATATTATCTCTTCTTGAAAGATCTACCTTAAAGTTCAGATCACTGGTAATCACAGATTTTTTTCCTCCAAAATTCGTAGAAATGCGCAGATCCTTTACTCTGTATCCCAGCCCGATAATGTATTCATTCCCTTGGATTTCAGTAAGCAGGTTGTTGGCAAAACTCATGGAAAGCGCACGGTCCTTTCTCATTTCGGCCAATATTTTTATGGAATTGTTCATCTCAAAATCTACGCGCAACAAAGGCGAAAACTGCTCGGTCAAGTTTACGTTTGTCAAAAGTGTTTGCACTTTAAAATTTCCGGACTGATCGGGGGCTTCGGGATTATTGGGGTCATAATCCAAGTTTGACTGGAACTGGTTCACCGTATAGCTGGCGCGATATCCATGGGCAAGTGAGAACCGCTTGAAATTTTTCTTGAACCAAGGGATATTCATCAGTCCAGTATATTTTATATCCCAATTCGGTAGCGGGATGTCCCTGAAAATTCCCGTTTTTTCCTTTGAAGCATTTGAACCTTTGTAAGCAGCCAAAAATGCGGGCAAAAGCACGTCTTGGCTATTTCTTCCGAAGCCAACTGGGTAACCCAATGAATCACGGGGAATGGGTATTCCTTGATAATGATCCTCTGCAAGCCTATTGGCAATTATCAATCTATTGTTTCGGAAATCATCAAAAGCTGCCGAGCTATTTTCGTCGCTCGTGCTGAAGGCGGTTTTTATCAATACTGTAGAAATATTGAAATTTCCGAAAGTATTGGGTGTAAGCGAATTGTACAGACCATCCTGCACTATAAAATTCTCTGAATAATTTTCGGAATAGATCCGGTTGCCGTTCACATCTATGGTCAGGTCCTTGAGGGGTTCCAAATTTGCCTGAACGTCCAGTTGCCTGGTTTCAACCTCGGTGTATTGTTCGTTAAACTCTGGATATAATGTTAACCATCCTTTTCGCGCGGCGAGATCCCTGACCTCGGCCTGACTTCCGAAAACAAAACCAGCCGTAGGTTTAAGGGTGCCGATAAACCCAATTGAAGGAATGTAGCCGGGCATATATATACCGTTGGTTTCCTGATAATTAAGTTGTATTTTTTTCAACATGGTGGCAAAACCAATGACTGTATTCAAAGCCTTATCGCCCGCGTTTAGTCCGCCTTCGCCTTGGGCGCCCCTTCCAAGCACGTTTGGCGCTCCCGGTCTTTGGCCTGACAGGGCTTCTTTTTGTTCGGGGTCAACCCTTCCTTCTTTACTTTCCCCGTTTTCCGCGCCTACCGTAGCAGCGGATTTTCGGGTTCTGCTCTGTCTAATTTTTGTTAACCCAATATAGCGGTAAAATCCATTCATATCTAAATTTGAATTGATCTGGTGCGTGCTGGCATTCTGGATGGAGTTTCCAAGGTTGTAGGTGTTTACCGTTCCGTCACTTAACTCGATAGGGAGATTATTGAACTGTTCGCTTCCGCGCTGCCATTGATAATCACCCGTATATGAATAGGTGGCCCTAATGAATTTCAAAAAAGGAAATTTACTGAAGGGCAAATCATAATTTAACTGCAATGACTGGAAATGCTGGTTCGGATCGCCCACATCAAAGAAATCGTCCCAAATGCCAATTTCATTGTCCACTACTCCATCCTTCAAATAATTGTTCACAATCATATTGTTCGAGGAAGTAAAATTGAATCGCAGTGATTTGGTCAGGTTGTGGTTTATGGTGTATTGCCAGTCAAACAAATAGTTCCGCTGGTAGAGTCTGGGAAGGCCAATATTTCCTGCTTCCAGCTCCAATTCCCGAAATTTCTGTTCGTTGTACTGTCGGGTGATATTCGAGCTTACTGAAATGTTTGTGGGCAGGTAATTAAAATTGAAATCTTTCATAAATTTCCAATATTGCCCTCTAAAAATAGAATCGTTCTTTTTAAATGGCTCAACGGGTTTTGCGGGGAAGTTGTAATTATAGGTAGCCCCCGCGCGAACGTTTTGCTCCAAGGCGTCTTCTATCTCAAAGTCATGATGGTCTGTTTGGTTATAAGAGAAAGAAGCCGTAAAGTTTTCAACGTCATAAACCTTCGCCTTTGCATCACCGGTCCGTTCTTTACGAACACCTATGAGGTTTACGCTTTCCCGCTTTGTATAGATTACAGATTGGTTTTTGATCCTTTCTTTATCTTCCTCTCTTTCGGTATTGTCCAATCTGGTTTCCAGCTCTATATCCTGGAATTCGGGGTCGTATTGTGGTGTTATCAATTCTTCGGAACGGCCGTAGTTAAAGGGAACCTGCACGCCCCATTTTTTTGGAAGAAGTTGTCCAAGATTGAGGTTTGTAACTAAATCATATTGTTTCAGATCTTCGCGGCTTCGCTGGTTTGGGCCTTGCTCTAAGGAACCAAAGCCAACGGTGCTTCGTTTTCCGGTGGCACTAATGGTGGCGAAATCTGCAATGTTAGCATCCATGCTCAAAACGGCCGCCCAGCCTCCTTCATTTTTTAGTTCGGACATGCGCAGTTCGTTAAACCAAACTTCCCCGCACAGCTCGTTGCTTGTACTGTTGCGCACGCCCAGCATAATGGTGCGCACGTTCCCGAAACTTGGGTTACCGATTATACCAATTCGCATTTCGTTTTCACCGTTTGTGGCTCCTCCATCGAGTTCAGATTGATTGAAGAAGTTCACCACTGTCTGGTCATAGCTTTGGTCGCCCAGCACTTTCGTTTTGATTTGCTGCAGAAGTTCCAAAGGTAAGTTGATCCGGTTGGCAAGCGGCCATATTTCCTCAGCTGTCCTTGCGCCAAAATTGGTTGGGTTCAGCGGGATCTGCACTTCATAATAGTTATTGGTAAGGTCATTCCCCAAGCGCATAAATGCTACCAATTGTCCATTTTGAAGTTCGGTACCGTTGGTATTGTCTATTATGGATTCTGCGTGAATGAACATTTCGAGGTTTTTGTATTGGCGCATATCCACATTGAAGTTTTTATACACTGCCCGACCATCATTTTGTTCCAGCCCACAGACTCGCAAAGAGAGGGATTGTTCGTTTTCGCGAATTATATTGTTGTTATTATTCAACTGTTCGCGCTCAAGGCCCGGAGGCAACACATAGGGAATTGGTTGCCGATTTTCGTTTTCTTCTATACTTACAGAGCCCACTTCAAAAAGAGTGTCGTCATTGGCGGGGTCTTCAAAGGTTACGTCATCCAGGGTTTTTTCAAATTTTCTGTAGTCCCCGCGAATTAACTCCATCGTTCCGAAGCGCAAAATGGTTTCCTGTGAAAACTGGGAAAGGAACATTCGCATGAAACGGATGGACCTAAAATCCGAAATTCCATTGATGGCCTGATCTGGCTTGCTGATTGGCACTTTAAACTGAACCCAGCGCACATCCATGGTGTTGTTGTCTGGGGTGGTTATTTGCTGGGTTTTAATATCGGTAATATACCTATTGTTTTCCTTGGTCATTCCCGGAAACATGGGAACGTTATATTCAAAATAGCTATCAATGGTGTTCATGGTGTTGTCACGATTGATATCTTCCACGTCGGGCAGGGCTGTGCTTCCTCTGTTTGTATTTGAAACCTCAACGGGTGAATTGCCTTCGGTGCCATTATATTTTAAATAACGGTCCAAAATACTGCCTTCGGCCTGTAAAAAATATTGATAATCGTCGTTGGCCGGATCGGGCAAGCCCCCAAAAGCGGGAAATTGTGCGCCTTCATCGGCGTTGTTCAGACCGTCCAAGCCAATATCTTGATTTACCCGCTCCTGCCCGTCTGAATCAAAAGTATAGACTAATGACTGGTTGGTGGGCACTTTTCCCCAGGCCGTACTGGTGGTATTCGTGTTACTGCCATCTTTTGGCAGCCCGTTTTCATATTGTTTGCGTCCGTCTTTAAGGACATCTTCAGAAATGCTTCCGAGGTTGAAATTTAAAGACCCTCCGGGATTACCATTGTTTTCTTCATAAATGAAAGGGTCCATCACCCAAAATTGTATGTATTCTACGTTGGATTTTTCAAAATCAGTAGTCGTAAGCGGGCGCATGATTCCTCCAAAACGATTTTCAGGATTGGGAAGGGTATTGCCGCCGGCTGCTTCAGGATTATAATTATATTCTCCGCGGCGGGATGGATAATAGGCGAGGTCCAGGGTGAACAGCGCTTGGGTCTGTCCTTGGATTATATCCTGTTCAGGGAAAATTTCGTCCCTAAAGACGCGTCGCGTAAAGGGCGATGACAAATCCTGGTCGTTAATGCCTTCGGGTCTTTGGCTGCTGTAAAAAATTGGGTCTATGGTATACCAGGCCAATTTTGCACGGTTGTAATTATAGCCCAGATTGTCATTTGCCAATTCACCGCCTAACCCAATTGGGACACTCGAGAGTGACCAGCTGGATGGAGTGCTTATGTCATTGCCTGTCTGTGAGGCTTCAAAATCGTCAACGTACACCGTGGTCTTGCCCTCAAACTCGGACACTTTGGGAGCGCCGGGATTTAAGTATGCAAACTCCCCCCGCACCGAAATGTTTGATTCCACATCGGTATCAATATTTGGGAGATGGTTTACCATTCTGGTAAGGAACGGGACTTCCGTGGCATAATTCACGTTTATTCCATAAACGCTGTTGTTGATGGGCTCTACCCCATAAGAGGATTTTTGGGTCAAGGGCCGCTCATTTAGGTTGAGGTATGTGGCGCCTATCAACAATTTGTCGCTAAACTTGTGCTCCACGTTCAAACCTGTAAATCGCTTGCTCTGCTGCCCGAAAAGTGAATTGTTCTCGGTACTGACGGAGATTGGGATATTGCTGTTCAAAAGTGAGGGGTCCAATATTTGTACCCTTCCCAATTGATAGTTAACGGTGTAATCCACCCCTTCCACCAAAGTTCTTCCACCGGCTGTAACAGTAACCGATCCTTGCGGAATATTGAAAGCACCAATGGGAATGCCATCTGCCCCGGTTGATTTGTAACTTCCCTTTAATTGAAATTTATTTTTTTCACTTTCCTGCTGTTCGGCCTGTGTTTTTGTGCCAGTGTACAGCGTACGGAAAACATATTTGGCCTGATTTGCGTTATAAGTTGCCGGAACCTCGTAAGTGGCGGAGACGGACGGAACATCCAATTTTTCAAATAAATGTTCACCAAACGGTTCAACGGAAGTAAAAATAATTCGGCCATTTTGCGCATCAACGGTGATGCCGGGAAGAAAATCAAAAAACCCATCACCATCTTGTACGGGATCGTTAGTGAAGTTCAGCCTGTCCAGATTGAACACCTTTAGCAGGATTTGGTTTTTAACGTCCTCAGGCAGCTCAGGTCCGCCCGATACTGCTTCAATATAATTTAAGGGAGAAGGATCGGTATAAAGTATATTAAGCCTGAAATCTTCCTTTTCAAGTTGGTATGCTCCAATAGGGTAGATGTTTTTCATCATTAAATCCCATATTGGCTCCTGAACATTTGTGATGCTGCTTTTCAAAAGCTTCACAACAAGGTTTTGGGCAAGGCCAACTTCGCCTCCGGGAGGGTTGGTGCCGCCTCCACCACCGGCAGGGTTGGTTCCGCCGTTGGCCTCTACGCCGTCATTTGAAAATTCTCCTACTTGGTACACCTTTCCGTTTACGGTAAACTGAAAAGAGACCGCCAAAACTTCATCATTGGTCAATCGCTGATTTAAGGATATATAGCCCAATTGTGAGTTCAGCGAATATTCTCCCGCATCTAATCTTCGGGCGTTCTCAAGGGTAACATAATCAGTACCTTCACTCACTTGCACCCCTGTAAAACCTTGCCTTACACTGGCCACATCACGGATTGCGGGATTCAACAATGACGGGGCGCCGCCGTTAATCCCGAAAGGATTGAAAAGGTTGTTCGCATTGTCGGGATAAGCATTTCGGCTGGCGCGGATAAAGCCTCCCGGAGGTGTGTTCAATCCTATATTTGTGGGATCGGATTCACCAATATCTTGAAGGGCTACGATGTTCCGGACATTGTCAGTACGGCTGGTGCGGTTGGTGATCCAAACTTCCATTCGGGTAACCTGTACATTACTGTTTATGAAGGGATATTGTGTTAATGCGCGGTCATAATTATCACGGAAATAATGCGAGAGAAAGAAATGGCGGTTTTCGTCATAATCCAGTGCGAAAAGCTCAAAGTCTGTAATAGTTGCCCCGCCTTCGGCAGTTACGGTGCGGGTTTCTGATTTCTGCTCTGAAAATACTCCGGTTATGGTTGTTTTCCCAAATTGAAGTTGTGTTTTCACCCCGAAAAGACTCTGTGCGCCTTGGATAAGGGAACTGTTTAATGGCATGCTTACGTTACCTACCTCAATTTTTTGGATGATATCGTCTTCGGTTGGGGTGTATTCCAGCTTAATTTGATTCTGGAAATCAAAGGTGCTTTCAGTGTCATAATTCGCGGTGACCTGCAATCTGGTTCCCACTTTTGCCAAGAGGCTTAAACTTATTCTTTGGTCAAAATCAAAAGAAAAATTGCTTCTGTTTCGTGGTGAATATGCGGGATTGTCCTGTTTCGTATAAAGCAGACCAAGGTCCATTTCCACGGAACCTTGCGGAATTACTTCAATGGTATTTCCGCCGAAAATGGATTCAAAAAAATTGGAATTCACATAAAAGGTAGGGAGCAAGTTTTTCTGTTCCTCTTCCGAACCCTGCTTGCGTCCATCGGCAGCGTCAATTTTCTGTTTGAAGTACTGCTTCATTTGCTCCTCTTGAACAAGGCGCTGGTATTCCTGCGGGGTTAGAATGATGGGGTAGGTTATATTGAAACTCCCAAGGGTTTGGGTGTAGATATATCTATCGGTAACGGGATCATAGGTGTATAGATCCTGGATGCTGGTGGGGTTGGGAAGGTCCATTCTTCCCATTTCATTTCCAACTGCTGTGGTGTCCTGCGCCAACGATGCATTGCTGACTGTTATGAAACTTACTATTGCCAATAGCCTAAAAAAGCCACCCTTGTAAACGTAATTTTTTGCCTTCAAATTTTACAAATTTTTTAAAGCTTGTTTAATGATCATTTCTACCGATGCTTGTGGATGGTCCTTTAAAGTGGCATCTACCACTCTTTCAGCTTGTTTGCGAACAAACCCTAAGGTCTCCAAAGCAGATAACGCTTCATTTTTGTTCGTATTGCTTGTTCCGGCAGAAATTGACGACAAACCGTACACTTTTAAAATCTTATCTTTTAAGTCCAAAACCACTCGTTGTGCGGTCTTGGCCCCGATTCCTTTTATTGATTGAATTGTTGCAATATCGTTTGTTGCAATGGCATCCAAAACTTGGTCTGGCGCCAAGGATGACAACATAGTTCTTGCAATGCTGGCCCCCACTCCCGATACGCTGATCAACAATTTAAATATTTCACGCTCCGTCACACTCGAAAAACCGAATAGGGTATGTGCATCTTCCCGGATGAGCAAATGGGTGAACAGTTTCACATTTTCACTTGCGGGCAATTCAGAAAATGTGTGCAAGGAAATATTGATGAAATACCCTACTCCATTGCAATCTATCACTACATCCGTTGGGTTTTTTTCTACCAGCCTGCCCTGTATATGGGTTATCATGTGTTAACGAAAACTTAAAGCCTCAAATATAGTACAATTATTTGCAACTGGCATTGGGGTTTTTGTGAAAAATATTGATGGAAAATACATCTTTGGGCATAGCGTTTTATGACCTTTCACGCTTTTCCTTTTGCTGTGCATCTACCACCGCAACTGCAGCCATATTGACCATTTCCTCAACGCTGGCGCCGAGCTGCAAAATGTGTACGGGCTTGCGCATTCCCAGCATAATTGGGCCAATGGATTCCACATTATTGAGTTCTTTCAACAATTTATAATTGCTGTTCGCAGCGTCAAGATTTGGAAAAATTAAAGCGTTCACCTTTTTGCCGGCCAATTTTGAAAATGGAAACTTCTTCTCGAGCATTTCGGGATTAAGGGCAAAATCTGCCTGAAGCTCTCCATCCACAATCATATCTGGGTTGCTCTTGTGAAGCAAATCTACGGCCTCACTTACCTTGGTGGCATGAGGATCTTTGGAGGATCCGAAATTGGCGTATGAAATCATTGCAATTACGGGTTCCAGCCCGAACATTTTCATGGTATAATTGGTCATTTGTGCAATCTTTGCAAGATCCTTGGCCGAGGGATCGATGTTGATTGACGTATCTGAAAAAAACAGGGGGCCTCGCTTGGTGAGCATTAAATTTGTTGTAGCTACCTTGGCAACTCCTTCAAACCTTCCTATAGTTTCAAAAACAGGGACAACCACAGAGGGATAGGAACGTGCATATCCAGAAATCATACAGTCCACATCGCCCAGGCTCAACATCATGCCTGCAAAATAGTTTCGCTCCCGCACCAACTTCTCGGCAGTATAAAGGGAAACCCCTTTTCTTCTGCGTTTCTCCCATAGCTTTTGTGCATAATATTGGAGCTTGTCCACATTTTCGTCACTTTTTGGATCTATTATTTCAATATCTGCATCAAAATCAATTTGCTCCATCAACTGAATAATGATTTCCTTTCGGCCCAACAACACCGGAATTCCGATGCCTTCTTCGTAAACAATCTGGGCGGCTTTTAGCACGTCCAAATGGTCTGCTTCGGCAAAAACGATGCGTTTGGGATTCAACTTGGCACGATTCAAAAGCAGACGAATAATTTTATTATCACTACCCATGCGTGCATAAAGTTCATCCTGATATTTTTCCCAGTCCAGGATTTCGGTGGTTGCCGTGCCGCTTTCCATGGCGGCTTTTGCCACGGCCGGTGGGACGGCGGTTATCAGTCTGGGATCAAATGGTTTTGGGATGATGTAGTCTTTCCCAAAGGCGAGTTTTGTTTCGCCATAGGCAATGTTCACCTGTTCTGGCACGGGCTCTTTGGCAAGATCTGCCAGTGCTTTTACGGCGGCCATTTTCATCGCTTCGTTAATTTTAGTGGCCCGCACGTCCAGCGCACCGCGGAAAATGAACGGGAATCCCAGCACGTTGTTTACTTGGTTTGGATGATCGCTTCTGCCGGTGGCCATAATGATATCTTTCCGGGTTTTAATGGCCAGATCATATTCAATTTCGGGGTCGGGATTGGCCATAGCAAATACAATGGGGTTTGGCGCCATAGTTTCCAGCATTTTCGGGGAAACGATGTCTTTAACCGAGAGCCCTACAAAAACATCGGCATCTATCATGGCTTCTACTAACGTGTCTATTTTTCTATGGGAAGCAAATTCGGCCTTTTCTTCTGAGAGATTTTCGCGGTCATAACGAATCACGCCTTTGCTGTCCAGCATAACAATGTTTTCCCTTTGGGCGCCAAAAGCCCTGTAAAGTCGGGTACAGGAAATGGCCGCTGCCCCTGCGCCGCTTATGACTATTGAAACCTCTTCGATCTTTTTTCCGGCTAAGTCAAGTGCATTTAAAAGTGCTGCGGCCGAAATAATCGCGGTTCCGTGTTGGTCGTCGTGCATCACCGGGATATCCAGTTCTTCCTTTAGTCTTTTCTCTATTTCAAAAGCTTCGGGGGCTTTTATGTCTTCAAGGTTGATTCCGCCAAAGGTGGGAGCAATGTTTTTTACCGTAGCTACAAATTCATCAATATTTTCAGAGTCTATTTCAATGTCAAAAACATCGATATCTGCAAAGATTTTAAACAACAACGCCTTCCCTTCCATTACGGGCTTTGAGGCGTCGGGGCCAATGTTTCCCAGGCCTAAAACCGCGGTTCCATTTGAAATTACCGCAACCAGATTTCCTTTGTTGGTGTATTTATAAACGTTTTTCTTGTCTTTTTCTATTTCAAGGCAAGGTTCGGCCACGCCAGGCGAATAGGCCAAAGAAAGATCCCGCTGGGTAGAATAGTTTTTTGTAGGCACTACCTGTATTTTCCCAGGTTTTGGTTTTGCGTGATATAATAGGGCTTCTCTGCGTTTGCTTTGTTTGCTCATATTTTCGTGCTATTGATTCTTTGTTGCTCGTGGGTTTTGGCT
>JBEBRF010000013.1:0-38368 GCA_040394975.1 Aequorivita soesokkakensis | reverse complement strand
GAGAACCGAGAACCGAGAACCGAGAACCGAGAACCGAGAACCGAGAACCGAGAACTGACAACAGAAACAATAACAAAATTGAAAAAATTCCTTAAAACCCTATATCTGAAAAAACGATTTTTTATCGTGCTGTTTTCGCTTGCGGTGCTTTTTGTGGTTTCTTACTTTTTTCAGGAATTGCTTGGGTTGGTGAAGTTGTTTTTCTATTTGCTTTTAGTGTTGTTAATTTTCGATATTTTATTGCTTTATCGAAATAAAACCGGAATTCAGGCCCGGCGAATTTTACCTGAAAAACTTTCAAATGGCGACGATAATTCCATTGAAATTATAATTGTAAATCGATTTCAATTTAAAACTTCCGTGAAAATTATTGACGAACTGCCCATTCAATGGCAGGTTCGCGATTTTAAGATTGAAACTGTATTGAATTCTTCCGAAGAAAAAAAATTTACGTACCAAGTGCGGCCCACGGAGCGCGGCGAATATCACTTTGGAAATTTGAATGTTTTTTCAGCTTCGGTTTTGGGTTTGGTTTCGCGAAAACAGCAGTTTTCTGCGGAAGCGATGGTGCCGAATTATCCGTCCTTTCTTCAGCTTAAAAAATATGATTTTATTGCTTTTACAAACCGATTGAAACTTTTCGGTCTCAAAAAAATCCGACGGATTGGCCATACCATGGAATTTGAGCAGATTAAGGATTATACCTCCGGCGACGATGTTCGGAACATAAACTGGAAAGCAACCGCGAAACGAAGCGGCTTGATGGTGAACCAATTTCAGGACGAAAAATCGCAGCCGGTTTATGCCGTTATCGACAAAGGAAGGGTTATGAAAATGCCGTTCAACGGCTTGAGTTTGCTGGATTATGCGATAAATGCTACGCTCGTAATTTCAAATATTGTTTTGAAAAAACACGATAAAGCGGGAATGTTTACATTTTCCCGAAAGGTAGCTGATCGCGTGATTGCGCAACGGCGAAGCGCACAAATGCACCTAATTTTGGAAACGCTTTACAATGTGGAAACCGATTTTTCCGAAAGTGATTTTTCGCGTTTGTATGTTGATGTGAAGCGACATATAAAGCAAAGAAGTTTGTTGTTGCTGTTCACAAATTTTGAAACTATGGATGCATTGCACCGGCAGTTGCCCTATTTGCAAGCAATAAACAGAACCCATCTTTTGGTTGTCATCTTTTTTGAAAACACGGAACTGAAATCATTTTTGGACAAAAAAGCAACCACAACACATCAGGTTTTTGAAAAGACAATTGCTGAAAAATTCATTTATGAAAAGAAATTGATTGTAAACGAGCTCCACAAATACGGCATTCAATCCATTCTGACTGCGCCGGAAAACCTTACGGTGAACACCATCAATAAATATTTGGAAATAAAAGCGCGCGGACTTCTTTAGCCTTTCCCAATAAACTATATTGATTAAAAATGTAATTTTGTATAAACAAATTTTACAATGACGATCACCCAATTAAAATATGTCTTGGCAGTGGCCGAGCACCAGAATTTCACCAAAGCAGCAAAAAAAACTTTTGTTACGCAGCCAACATTGAGCATGCAAATCCAAAAACTGGAGGACGAACTTGAAATTCAAATTTTCGACCGCACCAAAAAACCCATTGAACTTACGGGGGTTGGCAGAAAAATTGTGGAACAGGCAAAAAACATAGTCAATGAATCTGACCGTATGCAGGATGTGGTGGACCAAGAAAAAGGATTTATTGGCGGAACTTTTAAATTGGGAATAATTCCAACGATTATGCCCACGCTATTGCCGATGTTTTTGAAGAATTTTTCAAATCGCTACCCAAAAGTGCAGTTGAAGATTGAGGAATTGAACACTGATGAAATAATCGTAAAAATTAATGATGGCTATTTAGATGCTGCAATAGCCGCCACCCCCTTGGGCAATGAAAAGATTAAAGAACGGGTGTTGTATTACGAACCCTTTGTGGGCTATATTCCTCAAAGCCATAGACTGTTCCAAAAAGATAAACTGGAAGCCAGTGATCTTGATATTGAAGATATTTTACTTTTGGAAGATGGGCACTGTTTCCGCGATGGAATTATCAATCTTTGCAAAGTTTCAAAAAACGGGGAAAACGAAAAATTCCATTTGGAAAGTGGCAGTTTTGAAACCTTGATAAAGCTTTCCAATGAGGGTTTGGGGATGACGCTTCTGCCCTATTTGCACACTTTGGATATTCACCCCTCCCAAACAAAAAATCTAAAATATTTTAAGGACCCTTCCCCAGCGCGGGAAGTGAGCCTAATTTATAGCAAAAGTGAACTAAAAATGCAAATTATAAATGCATTGCACGATATAATAACGGGGGTTATTCGCGGTGCGATTGTTTTTCAGGATGTTAAAATAATCAGTCCGTCAAAGAAGTAGTCAGCGGGCACGGGCAATGAAATAGCAGAACTTTTATTAATTTGAAACCAATAATTAATAACCAATAACTAAAAAAAAATCCCCCTGATTTCTCAGGGGGATTTTTTTATGGGTTTAGATAGATTAGACATTGATTTAACTGGGGGTTCTGCTTGATAAGCGAATCGATCCAGACTTTTAACTCTTCTACTTCGTAGGGGAGCAGCCTGGTCAGCGCCTTTTTCAATTCCTTGCAAAACAAATTGACGTCAAAACTTACTTTTGAAAGTACGGCTTTGGTGTAATCAAACATTGCTCTTGCCATAGCTAATTGAGGTTTAAGATAATAATTAGGTAGCTTTTTGCAATAGGCGAAGGTTTAGAATTAATTGTCCTAAATATAACAAATATTTATGAATAAAACTCTCTCAAATTCATTTATATGGCGTTAAAGATTTGTTAATCGTAAAACAGAGGTTTTATTGCCACCTTCTATTTTGTTTAACTTTTATGGTCCATTCAAACTTAAAGATCGAAACAACGTCGCCCGCACTGTCCATTCCTTCCGATTGCAGCAAAACAAGCTGGCCCTCTCCCGAGGCAATAGCGTTTTTTATGGCTTCATCAATCAATAGCCCTTCTGTACATTGAAATGTAATTTTTCCGCGTGCCTTTTTTGAAAAGCTTCCAGAATTTGAAGCTATTAACATTGAGATTTGGGTACCACTTCCCTTTATTTTGGACTGTAATAAAGCTCCCGTGCTCAGTTCCGCGGCCATTCCCTGTACCGCCCAAAACATGGATTTAAACGGGTTTTGATTGATCCAGCTATGGGTTACGGTGGTTGTGCAACTACTTTTGGAGATTGATTTTACGCGCACCCCGGTGAAGAATGCCGCGGGCAATTTAAACAATAAAAAAGTGTTGATTTTTCTGGGGGATAATTTCATTAATTTAGTTTTTTACAAATCTAGATATACTTCTATAACCCTTCGAAAAAACTTCAACAAAATACATTCCTTGGGAAAGTTGGGAAACGTTTATTTCTTCTTTTTCAAAAATAGATTTTATCAAATCTCCTCTTATTGAATATATATTTACACTTTCAATTTGCAATTTAGTTTGCAACAAAAGTACATCGTCGGTTGGATTAGGATATAAAATGATTTCTGAAATTGTAAAATCTTCAGAACTTAGTACACAATCTGCCATATCTTCGATAAAAATGTCATTTCCATCCTTACACCATCCGGCAGTTGGATAACCGCATTCTTTTCCATCAGCAAAAGTTTTGTTATCCACTAAAATACATCGAAGGTTCGGGGTGTCGTACGCCCACATTAAAGATAGCCCAGAGTTACCTCCATTTCTTAAATCTAAAAAAGTCAATTCCTCATTATCTTGACATTGAAACCAATATAAATCTGAATTTTGGGATAAATCCAAAATTTCAATATGATTTGCACCACAGGTTAAAAATAATATATTCGTGTTATTAGAAACATCCAAGGTAGAAAGGTTGTTTTTGGTACAATCTAAATCCCGTAAGCCTAAATTATTTGAAAGATCTAATGATGAGATATTATTGAATCGACAATGTAAAGTTGACAATGAAGTGTTCTGAGAAACATCAAGTTCATCAATATTATTTTTTTCGCAATTAACGTGTATTAAGTTTATATTCTGGCTTAGGTTTAAATCTACTATCTGATTTTCATAGCAGTATAATGATGTTAAGCTTGTATTTTGAGATAGGTCAATATCATTAATATCATTATCACTACAGTCCAAAAAATTTAAATTGATAAAACTTTGTATGCCTTCAAGAGATATAATCCCATAACTCTACAGATACAATCCAGAAACGGCTTCAGCTTCGCTAACTTGTATTTCACCATCATCATTTGTATCTACATCAGAATCTCCAATATCATCAAAATCTGTATCCACAACTGGACCATTCACAAGAGCATTTTTAAAATTTATATCGGGAATAGTAACAATCTGCGCTTGAACAAAAAAACCTCCCAATATTACAATTGACAAAGTAAAAATGTATTTTGTTCTCATAAGGCTTTATTTAAAAGGTTTTCTACGCAATTAACTACTAATATAAACAAAATTAGTCAAATATATATTTGTTAAAAATATGTTAATTTTAGTACTATGTGTAACATACTACTATCTTTTAGACATATATTTGCATAAGAAAATAATGAGCGATGGAAACTAAAATTTCAGAAAACCAGAAAAATGTAAGTGCATTTATTCACTTGTCAACACTACTAAAGTACTTTTTCCCATTCGCGAATTTTATCGCCCCATTGTTGATTTGGACTTTCAACAAGGAAAAACCATTTGTGGACCACCACGGAAAGCAGGCTATCAATTTTCAATTGAGCGTTTTAATTTATACCGTATTAATAGGATTGATTTGCTTGCCGTTTTTTATCGTTTTCGCCATAGATTTAATTTCATTGATTGAAACCATTGAACACAGCGCAGGCGAACTTTCAGTGACTTCCATCCAAAATCTGTCAGGATATATCCTGCTGTTTGGTTTAGCGATTTTATTGTTGCTGGCATTGTTCATTTTCGAACTTTATGCGGTAATCAATGCCTCCATCCATGCGTCAAGAGGAATGTTGTATCGCTACCCGTTGTGTATTCCGTTTATAAAAACCAACTTCAAATTATATCAAAATGAGCACCTTAGTTAAATACCTATTGGCCGCTGTCTTGCAATTTATAGGCTTAAACATGCCTGCGGAAGAGGAAACGCCAAGCCTGCTGACCCATCAGCAATGTGAAACACCTGACGGTTTGACTGCCAACACATTCATCATCAGTACCGAACAGCTATTAAAAACAAGTAAAAACGAATCATGAAAATCGAAAACACAAAAGCACAAATGCGAAAAGGGGTTTTGGAGTTCTGCATCCTTTCCGTTTTAAAGGACGGCGAGGCATATACTTCAGACATTCTTGAGACCCTTAAAGACGCAAAAATGCTTGTCGTGGAAGGAACAATCTATCCCCTGCTCACAAGGCTGAAGAACGAAGGATTGCTTTCTTACCGCTGGGAAGAATCTACCAGCGGACCCCCGCGCAAGTATTATGACCTTACCGAAACAGGCAGGCAATTTTTAACCGAATTGAACAACACCTGGGCAGAACTGCAACAGGCCGTAAACAAAGTAACCAGCGAAAAAAACACAAAATGAACAAGACAGTAAACATAAATTTGGCAGGCACTTCCTTTCACATAGATGAAGATGCCTTTGGGAAACTTTCGCGCTATCTGGATGCCATCCGTAAATCCTTGAAGGGAACGCACGGCAGCGAAGAAATAATGCAAGACATTGAAGCCCGTATTGGAGAACTATTTTCCGAAAAAGTTGAAAGCCCGACCCAGGTCATTACTCTAAATATGCTGGACCAGGTAATTGCCGTAATGGGCCAGCCCGAAGATTATGAAGTTGATGACGAGATTTTTGAAGACGTTCCAAATGCTTCAAAAACGCATTCAAAATCACGGGCCAATGCATCGCACAAACAGCTTTTCCGCGATGTGGATGACAAATATATTTCCGGGGTCTCTTCAGGGATTGGGCATTACATAGGGGTTGATGCCATTTGGATCCGTCTTATGTGGATTCTCTTGGTGGTTGCCGGAATGGGATCACCAATAGTGATTTACATTTTGCTATGGATATTGGTGCCGCCAGCACTGACCACTTCTGACAAATTGCGGATGACCGGCGAACCCGTAAACATCTCAAACATTGAAAGAAAATTCAAAGAGGGGTTTGACAATGTTGCCGATCGCGTAAAAAATGTGGATTATGATAGATACGGCAATAAAATAAAAACCGGAGCTTCAGGTTTTTTCGAAAGTTTGGGAAACGTTATCATGGCCCTCTTTAAGATATTTGTAAAATTCATTGGGCTATTGATAATCGTGGTTTCCCTTTCGGCTCTCATTGGCCTAATCATTGGTTTTTTCACCTTCGGTTCCATGGACTATTGGGGAAATTCCGAACTGAATGAATACATTGCCATGGTTGACACCACCAATATGCCGCTGTGGTTGATAGCGCTATTATCGCTTTTTGCAGTGGGAATTCCATTTTTCGTGTTGTTTATCTTAGGCTTAAAACTTTTAATAAGCAACCTGAAATCCATGGGTTCCACAGTGAAGATTCTTTTAATCGTGGTTTGGGCCCTCTCCATAATCGGGCTTGCGGTACTGGGAATAAAACAGGCCACAGAACAGGCGTATGACGGTGCCTTTATTGAAGAGCAATCCTTGGCAATAAAAGGCGGAGACACCCTGCACCTTTCCATGCGCGCGGATAAACAGTTCAGCTATGAGGTGGGCCGCGAAAATGGTCTTGAATTAAAATATACCGATGACGAAAAAAGGATTATTTATTCCACCGATATTATAATCAATGTTGAATACATAAAAGATTCAATAGGAAAAATGGTCGTTGAAAAAATGGCCGAAGGGAATAATTTCCTCGATGCAAAGAAACGCGCCGAATCCATAGACTATAATTTCACGTTTGAAAATAACACCCTTACCCTCAACGGATATTTCACCACAGCTACCAAAAACAAATACCGAAATCAGCAAATTGAGATTACGCTATACTTTCCGGAGGGAACCGTGATTTTTTCCGAAGAAAATGTAACTTCATATTATGGTTACACTACTAATTTTCAGGAATTGAGCAATTGGGACAATGAGCCACACCATTTCAAAATTCTTAAAACCGGGGCACTGTGTCTTGATTGCATTGAAAAAATGGAAATGGGCATTGAAGCAGATTCCACTGAAATGACCAATTACGAAATGATGCCAGATAGTGTACTCACCACAGAAAGCAACAATTGGGAAGAAGCGGTTAAAGCCAAATTCAACACTAAAAAGAATTCTTCCCAAATTAATGTAGAAAACGCATCACAAACAAATAAGTAACCAAAACCCTTAAGAAAATGAAAACCAAAAACATTATTATCGCAACGGGCGCAGCGCTAATCTTGAGTGCTTGCAACTTTAATATCAACACGGGCGAAAACGGCAATGGAAAAGTGGTGACCCAAGAGCGCCAAGTAACTGCAGATTTTACCGAAGTTCGCGGCAGTGCTGGGCTTGACGTCTATTTAACACAGGGAACTGAAAACAAAATTGTTGTAGAAGCAGACGAAAACCTGCTCCAGCTTATTGAAACCGACATCCAAAACGGAAAACTTCACGTTACTACTTCCAAAAATATTGGCCAATCCAAAGCCAAAAATGTATATGTGACATTTAAGGAAATAAATACGGTGGAAGCCAGTAGCGGCGCGGAAGTGACTTCAAACTCTGTAATTAAAAGTCAAGCTTTAAACCTGAGCAGCAGCAGTGGCGCAGAATTAGAAATTGAAGTCTTTGCCCAAGATTTGGTTGCAAAAACAAGTAGCGGTGCCGATTTGAAAATCTCCGGTAAAGCCTCCAATTTCCAAGCCGACGCATCGAGCGGAAGCGAACTGGAAGCCAAAAACCTATTGGTTATCAATTGCAAATCAGAAGCTTCCAGCGGTGCGGAAATCACCGTTAATGTCCAGGAAAAACTGGAAACGAATGTAAGCAGCGGCGGAAGCATCAACTATTATGGAAATCCAATCTCGGTCAATTCAAACAAAAGCCATTCGGGCAGTGTGAAGAAAATGTAACTTCCAAACAAGTTTAAATAATTAGTTTCTGAATTGCCAATAAAAGCTTAACGGTACCTCAATTAACCGTTAAGCTTTTACCATTTATAATAATTTTAAGAGCCATTCAATTTCAAAATTCCAACTTTTGACACAATAAATATTAGTATTATGAAAAGGATATTTCTTTTAATTATTTTCATTGTGTTTGCATCCTGCAGTTCAGATGATGATGCCGGCAACGTAAACACCACTGAATTTGAGAACATTAAATCTACATTGCCACAGGGCGAATGGAAGATCAGTAAATTTATAGATATTGAAACGGACAAAACTTCAGCTTTTGAGAGCTTTGTTTTCACCTTCAATGAAGACGGGAGCGTGACGGCACAGAACGATCTGTTCACAGAAAATGGAATTTGGGCCTATGACAATACCTCGAGCAATACTGAAGAATTGGTCCTTCAGTTTAGTGAGCAAGTTCCGTTTGATGAAATAAACGACGATTATGACATTGTTTCGGTAAGCAATTCGACCGTAGAACTTGCAGACGAAAGTGGCGAAAACGGAGAAATTGAAATATTGACTTTTACGAAATTATAGGAAAGAAAAAGCCACAAAAATCAAAAAGCCGCTGTGATAGCGGCTTCTTTTATTTTATGGACCAAAAATTTATGCGCCCACTTCCGTTTCAATGGTAGCCAAATAGCGCTCGGCGTCAAGTGCGGCCATACATCCTGTGCCAGCGGCGGTAACCGCTTGGCGGTACTCTTTGTCCTGAACATCGCCACTTGCAAAAACGCCGGGTTTATTGGTTTTGGTACTCTTTCCCTGTGTGATCAAATATCCGGTTTCGTCCATTTCCAATTGTCCCTTAAAAATTGCGGTATTGGGGGTATGCCCAATGGCTATGAAAAGCCCCGTTATTTGGATATCGGTTTTTTCGCCGGTCAGGTTATTGACCATTCGCAAACCTTCTACCACCTGATCGCCCAAAACTTCATCAACCTCGGTGTTGTACAGTACTTCAATATTTTTGGTATTGTTCACCCTGTGCTGCATTGCTTTTGAGGCTTTCATCTGATCCTTTCGCACCAACATGGTCACTTTGTTGCAAATATTGGCAAGATATGTGGCCTCCTCTGCCGCCGTGTCGCCGGCCCCAACGATTGCCACATCTTGCCCCTTATAGAAAAATCCATCACAAACGGCACAAGCCGAAACTCCGCCTCCGCGCAATTTCTGTTCGCTCGGGATACCCAAATATTTTGCGGTAGCACCGGTTGAAATTATGACGGTTTCAGCTTCAAGTTTTGTTGCATTGTCCACCGTAATTTTGTGGATTCCTCCCACTTGGTTGCTAAATTCCACCTCCGTAACCATTCCAATTCTAACTTCAGTGCCGAATCTTTCCGCTTGTTGCTGCAATTGCACCATCATTGTAGGGCCGTCAATGCCTTCGGGGTAACCGGGAAAATTGTCAACCTCTGTGGTTGTGGTCAATTGGCCTCCGGGCTCCATTCCCGTGTATAATATTGGTTTCAAATCTGCACGAGCGGCATAAATGGCGGCGGTATATCCTGCCGGGCCGGAACCAATGATTAAACATTTAATTCTTTCCATAGTATGTTTAAGGTTTATTGCTTCTATTTTTTTTTCAAACGGTAAAAATAACAACTTTAGAATGAACCTTGGTCTAAAAGTTATGAAGATTCGTTCTTTGGCCGTTGTTTTACGAAGCCCTAAAATAAGTCTCTATTTTCGGAATTTATTGGAAAGCTTCTTGCCAAAGTATTTAATTTGATTATTTTTGCCATTCAAATTTAAATTCGGGATGTAGCGCAGCCTGGTAGCGTACACGTCTGGGGGGCGTGGGGTCGCAAGTTCAAATCTTGTCATCCCGACCAATTTAAACAATTTGAATCTCGAAACCCTGTAAATTTAGGTATTTACGGGGTTTTTTGTTTTTATAATCCTTCTCCACTATTGAAATTCAAAATTGCCTTGCGTTTTCCTTCGTGAGATCACTTTTGTTAGTACCATTTTTTTGGATTTACTTCCACATAACTGTTAAATCACTTTTAAAAGCTACCGTTAATTCTACTTCCTTCCTTAAATTTAAAATTGAAGCAACCTTCAAATCTTCCATTCCATGGAAATAATTGATTTTATTGGCTTTGTGGCCGGGGCTTGCACAACGGTGGCTGTGATTCCGCAAATCATAAAATCATGGCGCACCAAAAAAGTTGTAGATGTTTCGCCCCTTATGTTTTCCATCCTTATTCTTGGGGTAGGGCTTTGGGTGGTCTATGGAATTAAAAAAGGAGATTTGCCCATAATTATCACCAACGGAATATCATTTCTTCTCAATCTTTCCATGTTAATACTTATGCTATTCTTTAAATCGAACTCAAATAGTGATAACCATTGATTTTCAATTCCGTTTAGGTTAAAGTTTTGAAAAATAGCTCTTAAGGAACTGTTGTAAGTGGTCGCTTTTTTTAAATCATCCATTACTTTTAGGTATAATAATTTAATAAAAAAAGTCATGAAAACAGAAGAAAGAAATCAACAGCAAAGAGGACAGGAGCGTCCTGGGGACAATCAACAAAATCCCAATCAAACGAACAATCCCCAAAACCAGCGCCAAGAACAGCAGTGGGAACAACAGCAACAGAACAATCCACACAAACAACAGCAACAGCGCGAATGGGAACAAAACCAAGGGCAACAGCAACAGCAAAGCCAAGGTAGAAATCCAAACTCGGTAGATGATAAAAACCGGAATCCGGGTGAAAACCAACGAAACCAAGACCCGACACGCAAGGGAGACAGATGGCAGGAAGAGGAATAGAAATAGTTTTCACACTTCCAAAAAAGAGGTTCGCTTTTCAGGCAAACCTCTTTTCTATTTTAAGCAAAATGAAATATTAAAGAGAAATTATTGCCAACAAAGCGCTGATGGATATAAAAACCCAAAGAGAGACACCCAAAATCATAGGTTTCCATCCGGCAGATTTTATTTTTTTTAGGGAAAGTCCGGCACCAATTAAAAATAAAGTGAGTACCAATAAGGATTTTGAAATAGTTGTTATGCCTTCCGTAATAACCGTTGGGATGGGGAAATAACTGTTCAGCACAATGGCAAGAATGAACAAAAAGATAAAATAGGGAATTTTCACTGCTTTTCCCTTACCCTTAAAAAGAAAAACTGACAGTAGGGAAAGTGGAATTATCCAAAGAGCGCGCGCCAGTTTAACGGTTGTTGCCACCTTGAGGGCTTCTTCCCCAAAAGTATAAGCTGCGCCCACTACTGAACTTGTGTCGTGTATTGCAATTGCGCACCAAAGACCAAACTGATGTTGACTCAACCCCATCAAGTGTCCCAAGGGCGGAAATACAATCAGGGCAATTGAATTCAGCAAAAAGATAACGCCCAAGGAAATGGAAATGTCCTTTTCCGAAGCATTGATTACCGGCGCCACGGCCGCAATGGCACTTCCCCCGCAAATGGCGGTCCCAGAGCTGATCAAATGGCTGCTCTTCCGGTTCATTTTCAAAAGTTTCCCAAAAAAATAACCGAGTATCAATGTGGCCGCAATGGAGAAGACGGTCAATAGAAACCCATCCTTTCCGGCGTTCAGGGTTTCTTTTAAGTTCATTCCAAAACCCAAACCAACTACGGCAATCTTTAAAAGCCAGTTTACCGCCTTACTGTTGAGCGTTAAAAACGGATGTCCTAAAAAATATGAAAACAGAAAGCCGCCAACAAGGGCAATGGGACTGCTTACGAACCCCAAAATGCACAATACCATACAAATGATAAACAAGACCTTTACCAAGGTTTCGTTTCTATTTGCGATTTCTTCCATATTTAATGTGTGGGAATGATTTTACTTATAAATTTGTTTCAAAGTTTCCGCATTAGTCCACAAAGATAAAAGCAATTGCGTGACACAATGCTTTTTAATCATAATAAAAATTGGGTTTTTGGAGAGCATTGACGTTGTTTCCCAAAGAAAACGATAAATCGATAAAATAGAAGGTTTGCTGCAATATTACGCCGGAAGCACTAATTTTACCGATTCACTATTAACTGACATCTATCATTTTAAAGCGTTTCCTGCCGAACTAATTTTGCGGCCTGAATCTTTACCCATGCAAAACAATTTAATATCAAAATACAATGTCCCCGGACCCAGATATACCAGCTATCCCACGGTCCCCTATTGGGATGACAGCCAGTTTTCATTTAAAGAATGGAAGAAAGATTTGGTCCAAAGTTTTTCTGAAAGCAATGCTTCCGAAGGCATTAGTTTATATATCCACCTTCCATTTTGCGAAAGCTTGTGTACTTTTTGCGGGTGCAACAAGCGCATCACAAAAAATCACAACGTTGAAACGCCCTATCTGGAATCTGTTTTAAGTGAATGGCGGCTGTATGTTCAGCTTTTTTCTGAGCGCCCCATTATAAAGGAACTTCATCTGGGCGGCGGAACCCCAACCTTTTTTTCAGCCGAAAACCTAAAATTGCTATTAAACGGAATTTTTCAGGATGCCACCATTGCCGAAAACCCTTCTTTCAGTTTTGAGGGGCACCCCAACAATACGAAAGGAGATCATTTGCTCACTCTTTTTGAATGCGGCTTTACCCGCGTTAGCTATGGTGTACAGGACTATAATCCTGCCGTTCAGGTGGCAATCCACCGGCTCCAACCTTTTGCAAATGTAAAGCGGGTGACGGAAACTGCACGTGAAATTGGCTACACCTCGGTGGGTCACGACCTGATTTTCGGTTTGCCGTTTCAGAAAAAGGAACACGTAATTTTTTCCATCGAAAAAACCAAGGAACTGATGCCGGACCGTATAGCCTTTTACAGTTATGCCCACGTGCCATGGATAAAAGGGAACGGGCAGCGCGGTTTCAAAGAAGAAGATTTGCCCACGGCAGCAGAGAAGCGCGAAATGTATGAAACCGGAAAGCGCATGCTGGAAGAGGCAGGCTATGTGGAAATTGGAATGGACCATTTCGCCTTAAAGACCGATAGTCTTTACAAAGCCGTGGAAAACAAACACCTGCACCGCAATTTTATGGGCTATACCGAGAGCAAAACACAGTTGATGATTGGGTTGGGAGTTTCAGCCATTGGCGACAGTTGGTACAGTTTCGGGCAAAATGCCAAGGTTGTGGAAGAGTATCAAGCATTGGTGGCCCAGGGAAAATTCCCTATTTACCGCGGCCACATTCTGAAGGCGGAAGATTTAATCATCCGCCGACATATATTGAATTTGATGTGTGGCCTAAAAACCTCTTGGGAAGAACCATCCTCCCAATTTCCGGAATTGTCCAGGGCACTGGCAAGTTTAGCAGAAATGGAATCTGACGGTTTGTTACAAATCTATCCCACAGCGCTTAAAATTACCGAAAAAGGGCGTCCCTATGTTCGGAATGTATGCATGGCCTTTGATGTGCTCTTGCAGCGAAGCCAGCCGGAGACCCAACTTTTCTCGATGACTATTTAAAATTGCACGTGGTTTGTTCAGCTTATAAAATTTCTTAAAAATAGTGATATTCGTCATATTTAATTTTGGTGATACAATGGAAATTTGCATCACCGCGGCCGATATGCCCACAAAAAGCGCAAAAGATTTGGGATTTGAATTCGATTTATTATTTTCGTATAAATTGATTGACTTTGTGGATGCTCAAGTAGGGGATTCACAGTTTCGTATAACCAAAGGACCTGAAATACTAAAGAAAAATTTTGATCGAAATACAAAAAATTGGGATTGGGCAATGGTAACCGTAGATCCGGTGTTGAAAAAAACAGAAATCGAAAAAATCAAACAATAAATTAGAAACAAATCCTTAAAAATCAACCGATGAATTTAAACCCAAAAATGAACGTAATAGCCAAATCCGCCTTTGGCCTAATGGCCATTGCATTTTTTAGCGGCTGTGTAAATGACCAGTCAGACAAGAAATACAAGGACACCGTTGAAATACCGGTGAACCAAGAAATGATTGCCGAGCTCACCGATCCGCCATTTGTACCCACTCCCGTAGGAAAAAGAATGGCGAAAAAACTAATCGTTGACCTCGAGATACAAGAGCGCGAAGGAGAAATGACCAGCGGTGTAAAATATATTTATTGGACCTTCGGTGGCACGGTCCCCGGCAGTTTTATTAGGGCGCGCGTGGGCGATGAAATAGAGTTCCACCTAAAAAATCATCCCGAAAATAAACTACCCCACAACATCGACCTTCACGCAGTGAATGGTCCCGGAGGTGGTGCCGAAGCTTCCTTCGTGGCTCCCGGTCATGAAAAAGTGTTCTCGTTTAAGGTATTGAATCCCGGGCTCTACGTGTATCATTGTGGTACGGCACCGGTGGGAATGCATATTGCCAACGGTATGTACGGGCTTATTTTGGTTGAGCCCGAAGGAGGCTTGGCTCCCGTAGATAGGGAATATTATATTATGCAAGGTGAATTTTATACTGAAGGCAAGTACGGCGATCGTGGCCTCCAGCCATTCGATATGCAGAAAGCCATTGATGAAAATCCCGACTATGTGGTTTTCAACGGCCACGTAGGTGCCTTGAACGGTGATAATGCGCTTACCGCAAAAGTAGGTGAAAAAATACGCTTGTTCGTAGGCAATGGCGGACCGGGACTAATCTCATCCTTTCACGTAATTGGGGAGATTTTTGACCGAGTTCACGTGGAAGCCGGCGATCTGGTCAATACAAACGTTCAAACCACCCTCATCCCCGCAGGTGGTGCGGCAATTATAGAATTCCGTGTGGATGTTCCCGGAAGTTACATTCTGGTGGACCACTCTGTTTTCCGAGCTTTCAATAAAGGCGCATTGGCAACGCTGAATGTGGAAGGCGAAGAAAACAAAACAATCTTTTCTGGCGAAATGCACGATGGCATTTATCTACCGGAAGGTGGCGCCATCCAATCAATGCCAAAAATTGGTGCAACTTCTGAAAATGTAGAAGTTAAGGAATTGAGTTTTGAAGATAAAATGACCTTCGGAAAAGATAAATATATGGCTACATGTTCCGCCTGTCACCAAGCAAACGGTCAAGGAATTGAAAGCGCTTTCCCTCCTTTGGCAAAATCTGATTACCTAAATGCCGATGTTGATCGTGCCATTGATATTGTATTACACGGAAAAACTGGAGAAATTACAGTAAACGGTAAAAAATATAATAGTGTAATGACGGCCCAGGCACTTAGTGATGAGGAAGTATCAAACGTACTTACCTATGTTTACAACAGTTGGGGCAACAACAAGACAATTGTTACCCCCCAAATGGTTCAAGCCATTAGAAATAGATAGCAAAAATTGTTGAAATTGAAAATTTACATCTCCGCCCTTTTCATTTTCTGTATCCTATTATTTTGCAAGGCCACTGCCCAAAATGACATGGCAACCGTAAAGGGCGGGGTTTACCTCCCGCTTTACGGCGCAGCCGATAAAACCGTGAAGGTTGATCCATTTATGATGGATGTTTACCCAGTTACGAATGCCGACTTTTTGGAATTCGTAAAAGAAAATCCGCAGTGGAAAAAAAGTAACGTAAAAAGTTTGTTCGCCGATAAAAGCTATTTAACAATGTGGAAATCCGATGAAAACTTCAGCGGGCTCCCAAATGCTCCGGTAACGAACGTTTCGTGGTTTGCTGCAAAAAAATACTGCGAATGCCAAGGCAAACGCCTACCCACCATGGACGAATGGGAATTTGCGGCAATGGCCAATGAAAATGCGCCCGACGCAAGAAAAGTGGAATCATACAACCAATATATTTTGAATTGGTACGAAACTCCAAAAACATTCAGCAAACCCGTTGGTTCAACCTTTGAAAATTTTTGGGGCATTTATGATCTTCACGGCCTGGTTTGGGAATGGACCCAAGATTTTAACTCCGTAATCATGGCCGGGGAATCCCGAAAGGATGTGGACAAAGGTTCCAATTTATTCTGCGGAAGTGCTGCTATTGGCGCTTCCGATTTAATGAATTATGCCGCCTTTATGCGCTATGCTTTCCGAGGAAGTATGAAGGCACGCTATTCTTCACAAAATCTGGGTTTCCGCTGTGCAAAGGATGCCGAAAATATCTAATTCAAAAGAATGAAAGTTTTGAAATATCTCTCCTTACTTTTTGTATTAATGACTGTGCTTTCCTGTAATAATTCAGAAAAAAAATCTGAGGATTTGACAGACACAAATGCACAAATGATAGACCCGGAAAATTTACCGGAAATGTCTATTTATCACCTTCCCTCCCATTGGACCAACCAGCATGGCAATGAAATGGAACTTAAAAATTTGCAGGGAAAGGTAGTCGTAATGGTGATGATCTATACCACCTGCAAGGCGGCGTGCCCCCGACTTGTGGCGGATATGCGGAACATTGAAAAACAAATTCCCGCCGATAAAAAAGAAAATGTGCAGTACGTTTTTGTAAGCATCGATCCAGAAACCGATACCCCGGAAAGATTGAAAGCTTTCGCCAAGGAAAACGAAATGGAAGACGATAAATGGCTTTTCCTCCGCGGCACCGAGGAAGACACCCGGGAATTTGCAGCCGTACTCGCCGTGAACTACAAGGAAATTTCCCCTATGGATTTTTCACATTCAAACATCATTAGTGTTTTTGATCAAAATGGCGAAATGGTGCACCAACAGGAAGGTTTGGGTGTGGACAATGTTGAGACGGTACAGGCCATAATTAATTTGGCAAAGACAAATTAAAAAAACTATTTTTTTAGATTTCGGCTTTCCGGATTGTCATTCGGCTTTTTCCGGTTGTGCACCATATTCTTTCTTTTTTTACTTCGTTTCACGTAAAAAATCAATCCGCCAATAATTGCAAAACACACCACTACGGAAATGATAGTAGCTACTACCCCACCGCTGAAATCAACCCAAGGCAATGAATAAAGTATTTTCATAACATCATATTTTAAAGATTATCATTTTCCGGAGTGTTCACATCGTCATCACTATTTTTCTTTCCACCAAAAATAAAACTGAGGACCAATGCCGAAAGCACAACGCAAACAACGGCGAAAATAACTATAAGGATGGTTCCCGCGCCCCAATTGGCCAAAGGCAAAATAAAAGTTGTCATAATCTAAATATTTTAGTGGTTATGGATTTCTAATTCTTCTGAAGCCATAGGGCCGCAATCATAGTCTGCATCAATGGTTTCGCTCATCGGTTTTGGGGAAATATAGGGAATTCCCAAACCCATTCCACGCACAATAAAAAGACACCCTATTATAACAACAAATACGGGAATGGCCTTACGGATGCGCTGTCTCACCTGTGAATTCAAAAAATTGCCAATATAAATCGCCGAGGTCATCATGGGAATGGTCCCCAAGCCAAAAAGGGCCATATATAAACTGCCGCTAAACGCATTTCCCGAAGCGACGGCGCCAAAAACTGCCATATAAACCAGGCCGCACGGGAGAAAACCATTTAGAAAACCAATGGTTAAAAACGTGTCCGGCGTTTTTTTCCTTAATTCTTTTCCCAAGGCTGACTTTACTTTTGAAATGATTTTAAAAACAGGTTTGGAAAAGTTGTATTTAGATAAAGTTTTCTGCGGAAGAAAAATAACCAACACCATCAAAGAACCCATAATTATGGCAAGTTGTTGCTGGAAACCAAACAAATTCAACCCTTTCCCCATCAATCCAAAAATCAGCCCGAGCGTGCTATAGGCCAAAATTCTTCCAAAATGATACAGAAAAATCTGGGCGGTTTTTTTCAAATTATTATTTCTATCAACCGGCAACAGAAATGCAATGGGCCCGCACATTCCCACGCAGTGGAAACTGCCCAATAATCCGAATATGAGTGCGGTGTATAACATTTTGGTTTTTAGTTTTTAGTTTTTAGTTTTTGGTTTTTGGTTTTTGGTTTTTGGTTTTTGGTTTTTGGTTTTTTCCGATAACTATCGGGATCGATTTCGATTTCTAATAAGTTATTTCATTTTTATACAAATAATCTTCCCCCGCATAGCTCCAGTGCACGATTGTGTTCCAACGGCCTTCCACCAATTTATTGTGGGGTATCAACAGATTGGGCCCCGAAAGCTGTAGCGGAATTTCAAAATCGAGCTGTTTGTTGGACGGTCTGTACAAAACTACCGAGCCTTCAATTTTTGAATAATCCAAATTCTTCGGAAACGTTAGTAACCAACCTTCGGTAACCTTTTCGCCCATGATACTGTTTTCAAGGTTTTTTGAATTTCTCTCGGCATCCATTTCGTTTTGGAAGACCATTTCCTTTTTATAATATTCCTCCGTCACCAAATCAAAATCATATTTTTTGTCGGTGCTGATTTTAATGACGAAATAAAGAATGAATGCAATAAAAAGCGCCATTCCTATAACCAATCCCGTGCCCCAGTTTATTTTCATGACTTTTTCATTTATTTATAACTTCTCGGCCCCAAAAAGGTGACGCTTGTGGTTTCAATTAGATCATCGCCACTGTACACTTCAATGACTGCGCGGTTCTTATCGCCGCTTAATTCGGCATTGTTTATTTCAATAAAAAGTGTTCCTTCGGCCAAATCTTGCGCCGGCACAATAATTTCACCTTGTTTGACGGTGTGCACGCTGCCTTTTGGTGCTTTTAGTTTGAAGTGGATATTATCAATATCGCGGGTGGTTTTGTTCAATAATTTATAGGTGAACACGTTGCTGATTATGTTATTTTCCTTATGCTCATATAATTGACCGGGCAGCCGAAGAATATTTGCTTCCACATCACTTCTTAAAAACAAAAGACCTGTGAGCACGCCAACCAAAATCACTAAAACCGCGGTGTAGCCTTTAAGTCTGGGTGTAAATTTGAAGGGAGCTTTCTTTTCAATATTCTCCTCGCTGGCGTATCTAATAAGCCCTTTGGGAAGATTTACGGCTTCCATAATACTATCGCAAGCATCAATGCAGGCGGTACAGTTTACACATTCCAGCTGGGTGCCATTGCGAATATCAATGCCTGTTGGGCATACGTGCACACACTGAAAACAATCTATGCAGTCGCCCTTGCCGGAAGCTTCGCGGTCTTCATTTTTTTTGAATTTTGCACGGCCCACTTCCTTTTCGCCCCTTTTATGGTCATACGCCACCACAATGGACTTGTTGTCCAGCAAAACACTCTGCAACCTCCCGTAAGGACAGGCTATAATGCACACCTGCTCGCGGAACCAAGCGAATATAAAATAGAAAACAGCCGTAAAAATGAGCAATGAAATAAGGGTGTTAATATGGGTGGCCGGACCTTCAAACACATATTGAATCAGTCGATCACTGCCGATAAAATAGGCCAAAAAGATGTTGGCAATCAAAAATGAAATAATAAAAAACAAGGTCCATTTCAGGATGCGTTTTTTAATCTTTTCCGAGTTCCACTCTTGTTTGTCCAAACGTATCTGTGCGCCGCGGTCGCCGTCAATCCAGTATTCTATTCTTCGGAAAATCATTTCCATAAAAATGGTTTGTGGACAGATCCATCCACAGAAAATCCTTCCGAAGGCGGCGGTAAAAAAAATGATGAACACTACGCCAATGACCATCATAATTACAAAAAGGTAGAAATCCTGGGGCCAAAATGGAAACCCGAAAATATTGAAACGTCTTTCCAGCACATTGAACAACAAAAACTGGTTGCCGTTTATTTTTATAAATGGGGCGGCAAATAGAAAAGCGAGCAAAAAGTAGCTAACATATTTTCTGTACTGATATAGCTTTCCCGAGGGTTTTTTGGGATAAACCCAGGCTCTTTTGCCTTCTTCGGTCATGGTGCCGAGCGTATCGCGGAAGCTTTCGTTTTCTGGAGTGTCCAATGGTATTATTGTTTGGGACCCTGCCTTGTAAAGATTTCACTTGAAACGAAAATTATTATAATGCCCGTTTCAATTCCAAATTTTGGGGCAGTTGTCCATTCTTAAAGTTACTTTCCGGGCCCGATGCTATCAATAACCGGATCATTGGTCATTTCAATTTTAGTCTGGGCAGAATCTATTATTTTCACATTAACATTATCAACGGGGGCGTTTTCATCAATCCAAAGATCACCTTCCGCTTCTTTTGGATCTACAGGGTTTATTCCGTGGAGGCTCATTACATAGCTTGCCACTTGGGCCATTTCACTGGGCTTTAAATCAGTTTTCCAAGCAATCATGCCTTTTCCGGCACGGCCACCCTCGCTGATGGTTTGATAAATATTTTTAATGCCGCCGCCCAATATCCAGTAATCGTCAGTCAAGTTTGGGCCAATGCCTCCACCGCCATCGTCTTTATGGCAGGCTACGCAATTTGCCACGTATATTGTTTCCCCTGCCGCAAGATCTGAGGGCTCCGTGAGTAGGGCGACCGTGTTTACGTCTATCAAATCTTTATTGTTTCTCTTAAATTCAGCAATGTCCTCTTTGGCTTGTGCTATTTCTACTTCATATTCATCTATTTGCGAAGGGCCATCAAAGACTTCATAATATACAAAATAAACTACCGCGAAAATGATGGTGATATAAAAAAGTGAAGTCCACCATGGCGGCAATTTGTTGTCCAACTCGCGGATGCCGTCATAATTATGGTCCAGCACGATTTCCTGCTCACTCGCGATGGGTTTCGCACCGAGCAATTCGGTGTATTTTCGTTTCAACCACGAAAAACGATTTTTCCCGCGCAGGGTTTCGGAAGCGATGTACCGCGCTTTGGCTTCCTCGCTGAGGCCGCTGTACAAAATGCGCTGCAATGCTGCGGCAACTATTTCCAAGGCAATGGCGAAAAATAGCACCATCCCCAAAAGTGCCCAAATAATGGGGTATTTTATAATTGCCCAACTTTCGCCGGAATCAACAATAAGCTCCAGTACAAAAAAGGCAAGGATCATAAACCCGATGACCCGTAGAGTTGAGAACGTGGTTTTCATAACAATTCTTCATTTTGTTGGTTAGTGTCTTGTTCCAGTGGAATATTGCTCACTTCGGAAATATGGTCCTTTTTTGCTGTAATCACCCAGTAAAAAAGTACCACAAAAAAGATGAAGAATATTAAGAGCGAAATCATTGGATAAATTTGAACATTATCTATATTCTCGAGGTTTCCTTTTACGAATTTCAACATAACTATTGGTTTTGTGCCGATGCATTTTCGGCATTTTCAACTTTAATATCTGTTCCCAGGCGCTGTAAATAGGCAATCATTGCCACGATCTCACGGTTTTTCATTTCTACGAAAACTTCGCCGTTTTCTTGGGCGTATTTTTTGTCTGCTTCATAGGTTTTTACGAAATCCGGATCATTGTAAAGGTTCTTTTCAATCTGTGCGCCTTGTTCGTCCATCCATTTTTGTGCGCCTGCAATTTCTGCTTCGCTATAGGGAACGCCCAGGGTTACCAAAGCCCTCATTTTTGATTCGGTGTTTGATTTGTCCAATTCAGCATTTATCAACCATTTATAGGCCGGCATGATGGAGCCCGATGAAGTGCTCTGTGGGTCATACATATGGTTCAAGTGCCAGTTGTCAGAATACTTTCCGCCTATGCGGTGCAGGTCGGGCCCGGTGCGCTTGCTTCCCCAGAGGAAGGGATAATCATATACGTATTCGCCTGATTTTGAATATTCGCCATATCGTTCCACTTCGCTTCTGAATGGTCTAATCATTTGGGAATGGCAACCCACGCATCCCTCGCGGATGTATATGTCACGGCCTTCAAGTTCGAGCGGTGTATAGGGTTTCACACTGGAAATGGTGGGCACATAATCATCAACCATTAAAGAGGGAATAATCTGCACCATTCCGCCAATTAGAATGGCTATTGTTGCATAAACAGTCAATTTAACTGGACGGCGCTCTAACCACGTATGCCAGCCTTCGCCCACAGTCTGTCTTTTGGGAACGGGAGCCAGTGGGAGGGCTTCCGCCAATTCATCGGTAACCTTGCTGCCTTTTTTGGCTGTCATTACTATATTATAAAGCAATATAAAAGCACCTATTATATAAAGACTTCCTCCAATGGCACGCATCCAGTACATTGGGATAATTTGGGTAACGGTTTCAAGAAAGTTTCCGTATGTGAGTGTGCCGTCTGGGTTAAATTGGTTCCACATGGAGGCTTGCATAAAGCCGGCCACATACAGCGGGAGTGCATACATAATGATACCCAAGGTTCCAATCCAGAAATGTGCGTTGGCCAGTTTTATGGAAAATAATTTTGTTTTGAAAAGTCGTGGCACCAACCAATAAACCATTCCAAAAGTGAGGAATCCGTTCCATGCAAGGGCACCCACATGGACGTGGGCAATAATCCAATCGCTGAAATGTGCAATTGCATTTACGTTTTTAAGTGAAAGCATTGGGCCTTCAAAAGTGGCCATCCCGTAACCTGTTATTGCCACCACCATAAATTTTAAAACGGGATCCACACGCACTTTGTCCCACGCGCCGCGAAGCGTTAAAAGCCCGTTGATCATTCCACCCCAAGAGGGGGCTAAGAGCATTACTGAAAAGGCAACTCCCAAGTTTTGTGCCCATTCCGGAAGAGCAGAATATAACAAGTGGTGCGGCCCTGCCCATATATATATAAAAATCAGCGACCAAAAGTGGACAATGGAAAGTCTATAGGAATACACGGGCCGGTTTGCCGCCTTTGGTACAAAATAATACATTAAGCCAAGAAATGGAGTGGTAAGGAAAAATGCAACCGCATTGTGCCCGTACCACCACTGAACCAGTGCATCCTGAACCCCGGCATACGCCGAATAACTTTTCAATGCCGTCACGGGAATCGCCATACTGTTCACGATGTGCAAAACCGCTACGGTAACCCAAGTTCCCAGATAAAACCACAATGCAACGTATAAATGTCGCTGGCGCCGTTTCACCATTGTCATGATCAAATTGATCCCAAAGGCAACCCAAATTATTGCGAGAGCAATATCCAGCGGCCATTCAAGCTCGGCATATTCCTTTGATGAGGTATAACCCAGCGGCAACGTTATGGCAGCGCCCACAATAATGGCCTGCCAACCCCAAAAATTCAAATTGCTCAAAAAATCGCTCCACATGCGGGCCTTCAGAAGTCTTTGTGACGAATAGTAAACTCCGGCAAAGATTGCGTTTCCAACGAAAGCGAAAATCACCGCGTTGGTGTGCAAGGGCCGCAGACGACCAAAACTGAGCCATGAAATTCCATCGGTGAGGTTGGGAAACAAAAACAAAAATGCCAGCAGCAAGCCAACACTCATACCAATAAGGCCCCAAAAGATAGTGGCATTGATAAATTTTTTGACAATTTGGTTGTCGTAGTAAAACTGTTCTGTCTGCATAGTGTTGATGTGATTATTTTTCTGGGTTGGTAAAATTTTCTTTGCACGAATTTTTCAGTGGGGCAGCGTCTTCCTTTACAAGCTCATCTTCAAAAAGCATGCGCACCGATGGGGTATAAGTGTCATCATATTGGCCCTTTTTCACTGAAATAATGAACAATATGAAAAAGAGGAGCGCTACAAAGACACTGATTGCCAAAAGCATAAAGATAATGTTCATTTTTTGATGATATTTTTCAAAAATATTATTGTCAAATCCTTTAAAATATGATATTTCTCACCTTTCATTAATTTATATCCATTCTTAATTTTCTGCCTATATATTGTGTGGCCACCGTGGTAAAAACCACTATGCTAATGGAACTTAAGGGCATCAAAATAGCCGCGACTACAGGTTTTAAATGCCCAGTAACGGCAAAGGAAAGACCAATCAGGTTGTAAAAAAGTGAAAGCAAAAAGGCCCATTTTATTATCTGCACTCCCTTTTTTGAAAAATTTAAATAGTCACCTATCTTTTTAAATTGTGATGCATCCAAAATTCCGTCGCAGGCGGGTGAAAAAACATTGGTATTCTCTGAAACCACAAACCCCACATCGCTCTGTTTTAGGGCACCGGCATCATTTAGCCCATCACCTATCATCAATACTTGGCTACCGCCTTGCTGCAGGTTTTTTATAAAATTCAATTTGTCATCGGGTTTTTGGTTGAAAAAAAGTTGTGTGCCTTTGGGCAACAAGCTTTCCAATCTGTCCCGCTCGCCTTCATTATCCCCCGAAAGCACTATTACTTTTTTATCGGTCACAAGCTGTTCAAAAATATCTGAAACTCCTTTTCGGTATTCACTATTAAAAATATAACATCCTTTGTAATCCTTATTGGCACTGATGTGAACAACAGTCCTGTTTTTTTGGTCGTTTTGGTTTTCGCTAAAAAAACCCACATAATCATAGGACCCGACTTTAATTGAATTGTGCTGGAATGTTGCGGATATTCCCTTGCCCACTTCTTCCTCAAAATCATCGAGGGTCTGGATATTGTTTTTGTCCAAAATATTATAAAGAGAACGGCTAAGCGGATGGCTTGACGCGCGGAGGGTGCTGGTGAGCAATAGTTCTTCATCCGGGGTCAGCGCCAATCCTTCATAGGTAATCAAGTTTTTTTGATTGGTGGTGAGGGTTCCCGTTTTATCAAAAACCACCGTGTCCAGCTTGGCCATTTGTTCAATGACAGAGGCTTCCTTTAAATATAATTTTTCCCTTCCCAGGATTCGCAGCACATTTCCCAAAGTGAATGGCGCGGCAAGGGCAATGGCACATGGACAGGCTACAATCAATACGGCTGTAAATACATTGAACGCTTTTGTGGGGTCCACCGTTAGCCAAAAAACGGTGGCCAGAAAAGCAATGGACAGAAGCACAAGGGTAAAACGTTTGCTAATGGCATCTGTTATATTTTCAAAAGCACTGGTTTTATCTTTGCTGAAAACATCGTTGCTCCACAGTTGGGTCAAATAGCTTTGGGCTACGGGCTTTAGCACCTCCACTTCAAGAATTCCGGCCTGTTGCCTGCCTCCGGCGAAGAGTTTGTCGCCGCTTTTTTTGGTAATGGGCGCTGCTTCGCCCGTAACAAAACTGTAATCTATCAATGCGTTTCCTTTTAGTAGGATGGCATCAACGGGCAATATTTCATTGTTTCGGATCAATAATCTATCGCCCTTTTTCACGTTGGAAACTTCAACTTGGGATTCTACGTTTTTTCCTTCGGAATTTTTAACGAGCCGCGTAACGGCAATGGGAAAATAGGATTTATAATCGCGCTCAAAGGACAGGTAGCCGTACGTTTTCTGTTGAAAAAATTTACCGAGCAACAAAAAGAAAACGAGCCCGCTCAAACTGTCAAAAAAACCAGTGCCCCAATCCATCACAATATCAATGGTGCTTCTAATGAAAAGTACCGCTATGCCCAAGGCGATGGGAACGTCTATATTCAGGATCCCGGAGCGCAGACCTTTGTAGGCCGCAGTGAAAAAACCACTTCCCGAGTAAAAAACAACTGGCAGTGAAAACAAAAACATAAGCCAGCGGAAAAATGGTTTGTATTGATTTAACCAAAATTCGGAATGTTCAAAATATTCGGGAAAGGATAGGAACATTATATTGCCGAAGGCAAAACCCGCCACTCCCAGTTTATAGATTAGGCTTCGGTCTATGTTTTTCTCCTTTTTTTCTGAATCGTCCAGTGAAATATAAGGTTCATAACCAATTCTGCTTAAAAGCCCAACAAGATTTTTAAGGGAATTCTGTGCTGAACTAAAGGTGATGCGAACCGTTCTTTCCGGGAAGTTTACTTGTGATGATTTTACGGAGGCATCAAGTTTATTCAGGTTTTCGAGTATCCAAATACAGCTACTGCAATGGATGGAAGGAATCAATAACGAAACAACCTGCGTTTGTGAATCGTTGAATTCCAAGAGTTTTTCAACGATGTCACTATTGTCCAAAAAGTCAAATTTTCCGGCAATTTCTTTGGGCGAGATGCCGGGGGTCTTCTCAATATCGTAGTAAAAACTTAAGTCGCTATCGGCAAGGATTTCATAAACCGTTTTGCATCCATGGCAACAGAATGACTTCTGGTCGTGTTTAATTTCGCCATCCGCACACGGATCGCCGCAGTGGAAACAGTCTATCATCAAAACTAAAATTTATTGGTTGCAAAGGTTGCTTCCTATTTCATTTCCCGAAATGATTTAAATCATCTTTCGTGGTGTTTTTAAAAGCATTAAAATAGAAATAATCCACGTGATTCCAAAATAAAATTCCGATGGCCAGCGGGAAAAGAAAACTTAAGACGGCAAGGACGATGTAATATTCAAAAAAAATTGGCGATCCCAGCCAAATGGCGATGGGCTTGTAAAAAATGAGCAATTCGGTGGTAGTGAAGGCTGTAAGAAAAATCCAAATAAATGTTTTGGGAAGGCGGAGCAGTTTAAAATATTCCAAAAAAGCGAGGAGCGCCGTAACGATAATTCCCAATAATACCAAATGCAGGTAACCAATGACGAAATCCTTCAGCTGAAAAACAAGATTGGCGATGTACGGAATTCCCGAGAATACTTGCATCAAAATCTTTACCGCCGTCAATCCAAAGGCAATTTTCAAAAGAAGAAAAGCGCGGGCCGAAAAAGCATTTTTCAGCGCTGAAAGATGTGGCTTCAACAAATAATAGAGGTCACTGAAAGCCAGCAACTGAGCGACTGCGCCGAACAGCCCGAGCAAGTAAAAGACCGTGGGCGGCACAAACCAAAGCACCGAAAGAAAGAGTGAAAACAGCAACCCAAAATTCAATAACAGATAAAAGGATTTCAATGCTTGCGGATTGAAGCTTATTCCCCGTTCCTCAAAAACATAGAAAAGCATCCCCAACAGCGCAAGCACAAACCAAGCATTATACTGAAAATGCAGATAGAAATAAATGGAGGTTTTGTACCAAATGGATTCCGGCCCCAGCGTTGCCATTACCCCTCCAATTGCCCACGGCCCCAAACTGGAAAACACCAAGTACAGCAGTGAGGTTTTTATCAGTTTCCAAGAAAAACGGTTTTTGAATTGCTGCGGAATGTGCCTGATCGCGAACCAAGTAAACCAATAGGAAGCAAACAGAAAAAGTGTTGAAAAAATAATGGAAAACAGCGCGTAGCCTTGAATTGGAAACGTTACCAACATTCCCAAAATGCAAAAATTCGTGAAATAAAAAATTCTTTTGTAAAGTTTCGGTTTATGTGCTTCGGAAAGAAAAATTTTATAGATCAAAGTGGTCAATCCCAAATAAATCCAGCCTAACAAGGCAGTGTGGGAATGGGCGTGCAGCAGGAATTTATAATTGAAGGGAATGGGAACAACAAAAAAAGTTCGCAACAAAACGCCCAACAACGCCACGATCAAAAAATACATTAGGGCAACGGCTATATGTTTTCGCAAATCCATCAAGTTCCAAAAATAAAAAAACAGTCCGAAATTAACAGCAAACATTCAAAGTTGCCAATTTGCGAACTGTTTAAAAACCAATCAAAAAAAAAATCAACGATTTGGGGCGGGGACTATTTTAAAGAATTAGGTTTAGTTTTTCTTCAATTTCTTTTCTAAGGCCAAAGCTTTTGGGAAAAGAATGTTATTTTCCAAATGTATGTGCTGGTGCAAATCCTGTTCAAATTCGTCAAGCTTTGCGTAAAATGCACGATAGGTGTTGCACGCGCCTTGCGGCGGGGTATAATTGTTGCTGAGTTGGGCAATTTTTTGCATAATTTCACCTGCCTCCTCGTGTTCTTCCTCCATCATTTTAATGGGATTTTCCACGGTTCCAAAATGGATTGCAGGGATTTCGCTGTTTTCACGTTCGGCCGTGACCAATTTTTTTATGAATGGAAACAGAATGAGCTCTTCCTTTTTTTGATGTGCGGCCATGGCCTGCACAACTTGCTTTACCAGCGACTCAATCTCAGCCAATTCAGTGTAGTGATGGCCATGGACGTGGTTTACCCGTTTTGAATATTGAAGTAAAAGCGGGCTGCTTTCCTCTACATAATGATGGTGTACATTGATGATATGGTCTGTCAAAAAGTCGAGTTTCCAACTATTGTAATCGTGGGCCCGATCTGTAACGGCATCAATCTTTAAAAGCTCTGCCTCTAAAATTGATGGATCTATATTTGCCTTTTCACAGGCTCTTTTGATACTAATGCCGCCGCCACAGCAAAAATCTATGCCGTGCTTTTTAAAGATATGGGCAGCTTTTATGTTTTCCGTTACCACATCGGCAACGGTGCGTTCTTGAAGTGCTGTCATCATTTTATGGTTTTTATTGATTTATACAATGGCAAATTTCAGAAGAAAAACTTCATCAAAGTATGACCTAAATCATATTATGACATTTTTATCAGAAATAGGTGTATTTTTTTTTCAAACTCATTAAAACTACTCGTTTTCAAATATTTAATCGGTGGCTATTCCCAAAATGGATCGTCGTATTCGGGCGTTTTTTTTAGGTCACTGTGTATTTCCTCTATTTTTTGAAGCTGCTCTGGCGTGGCCACATTTTGAATTTCATTAAAGAGAACGCGCTCCTCAAAACGAATATGGGCATCGAGTTCTTCTTCTAATTGATGGAGCGATTTTTCGGGGTTTATTGTGTCATTGAACAACCGCTTGATCCTGCGATGCTCTTTCAAAGCCCGCTCAACCATTTCGTTACCGGTTTCCAGAATTGGGAAAAGATACAATTCTTCGTCCCTGAAATGGGGCTTTATTTCGTTTTCGTAAAACCAGGTGGCATATTTCTGCAGCCGCCCCACTTCAATATTTTTATGAAAACCCTTTCGGATTTTCCAGCTGAACAGCAGTCCAAAATGGTGCTGCCTGCTAAATGGTTGCATTGCCTTATGGCGTTTAATTGGTTTTTTGGTTTCCATTGGTCATCGTTTTAAGAAAGAGAGGCCATTGTCAAAGCCATTGGCCAGTTCAAACAAAGAGGTGTCGTGAAGCATATTCTTGAGGTCCTCCCGAATTTCGGCGAATTTTGAGTGCATGGAACACGGTCGGTTTTCATCACAATAGTCAAAGCCCAGCGCACATCCCGCATAAATTGAATCGCCATCAATTGCGGCCACAATATCAATTACTTTAAGGGTTTGCGCTTTTCCGACCGGAATTTGAAAACCGCCTGTGGGTCCTTTTAGCGAGGCCAAGATGTTTTGCTTTGAAAGTTGGTGCAGAATTTTTGCCGTAAATGCTTCGGGTGAATCAATGCTTTGGGCTATTTCCCTTAAACTCACCCGGTTTCCCATGGCCGTCTGTGAAACAATGTACACTGAGGCTTTTATTCCATATTGGCAGGCTTTGGAAAACATACTTCTTTATTATGGGGCAAATTTACTCAATAATCTTATTTATGACAATAGTATCAGAAATTAAAATCACCGTGCCATTTGAGTTATTGCTTTACTTCAACGGAAGTTTCAAAAAGGTCTCTCCATTTCGAAGTTTCGCTGAAAGCTCCGTCACTTTGGTATTGTAACACATATCTTTTAGCGCATCGCGAACTTCGCTGAATTGAAAATGGACGGGACACGGATGTGCCGAAGAACACTCCGGCAGGCCCAAGCTGCAGCCTGTGAAAATGTCAGGTCCATCTATGCAACTAACAATATCGGCCAACGTCAGGGAAGATTCCTTTTCAATATAAAATCCACCATTGGGTCCCTTTTTTGAAAGTATAATTCCCGATCGGGCCAATTGTTGACATATTTTAGCGGTAAACGGCACCGGCGAATCCACCGCGCGGGCTATTTCCAGAATGTTTGGTCTTCTGTTTATTTGCGATTGCTCGGCTATAAAGACTACTGCCCTTATTCCATATTCACAAGCTTTGGAGAACATACGGTTTTGCTTTTTCCAAAGTTATAAAAACCATTCGTCATAATTTTAAAAAATCCATTAAGTCACGAATGTTCAAAGCAACCTAATGAAAACGTTCCTTAGCCGCACGTTCCAGAGCTTCTCTGTGGTCCGGATGTGCAATGGAGATCAGCTCCTTGGCGCGTTGTTCAAGTCCTTTTCCATAAAGATTCACCACCCCATATTCCGTAACCACGTAATGTACGTGTGCCCGGGTGGTCGTAACGCTGGCACCTTCCTTTAAAAAAGGAGTGATTTTAGAAATTCCTTTATTGGTAATGGATGGCATGGCAATAATGGGTTTGCCCCCCGGCGAAAGCGACGCCCCACGAATAAAATCCATCTGCCCGCCCACGCCAGAATATTGGTACATACCGATGCTATCGGCGCAGACCTGTCCGGTCAAATCAATTTCAATGGCGCTGTTTATGGCGGTAACTTTTGGGTTTCGGCGAATTATGGCCGTATCATTGGTATAGGCAGCTTCCTTAAAGTGCACTAACGGATTGTCATCAATAAAATCATATAATTTTTTTGTCCCCATGGCGAAACAGGTGACTATTTTCCCGGTCTTGATTATCTTTTCTTCCCCAGTAATAATGCCCTTTTCCACCAATGGAAGAATGCCATCGCTGAACATTTCGGTGTGGATTCCCAATCTTTTATGGTTTTGCAAATTGTGGAGCACCGCATTGGGAATATTGCCAATGCCCATTTGAAGGGTGGCACCGTCATCCACCAGCGCTGCAACATGCCTTCCAATGGTAGCCTCAATTTCTGAAGGTTCACCAATAACCGACTCATAGATTGGCGAATTTATTTCAACCCCATAAGTTATATTTTTTATATGAATTATGCCATCTCCATGGGTTCTGGGAATGTTTGGGTTTACAAGCGCCACCACTGTTTTTGCGGTTTCAATGGCCGGCAAGGTTACATCAACCGAAACGCCAAGCGAGCAATATCCGTGCTTGTCCGGTGGGGAAACTTGAATGAAGACAACATCAAGTGGAAGGATATTTCTTCTAAAAAGCCAATGTATTTCGCTCAGAAAAACCGGGATATAATCGCCATGGATGGAATTTACGCCCTTCCGAACGTTATCGCCCACAAAACAGCTGGAAAGTCTGAAGGCATCGGTGTACGGAGGTTGCGTGAACTTGGCTTCACCGTGGGTGTGGATTTGGATTATTTCAACATTTTTTAATTCGCCATATCTTTCGCACAACGTATCAATCAACAAATTGGGCGTCATTGCGGCACCCTGAAAAAACACGCGGTTGTTTGATTTTACTACGGATACGGCCTCTTGGGCGGAAACGATTTGCATAATTAGCCCCTAACCCCCAAAGGGAGAACCCGGGATGGGTTTTAAATTAATAATTTATGCAAAGGTTGGGAATCGATTTGGTTTTGGAAATGATTTTGATCAGATTTTGGAAATTAATGACGTTTTGAACCACGACGTTTTGAAACACGACGATTGGAGGCACGATTTTTTGATGCACGACTTTTTGATGCACGACTTTTTGATGCACGACGCTTTGAACCACGACGTTTTGAACCACGACGTTTTGAACCACGACTACTTCGTGGGTCGTGCAGCGTAGCGGTCGTGGTTCTTGGTTCTTTTTAAACTTTTACTTGAATGGTTTCCAAAAGATCATTCAATATGGAAACGCCTTTGTCATTGTTATACCAAACCTGGAGCAGTTCCTTAAAGGCATCGTCAATTTTCCCGTTTTGGGCCAAATGATCGGTTATCAATTTTGTAGCAGGCTTTGAACGTGGGCCAAAAGTGTTGATTACGTTGAAGTTTTCGTCCACAAAAATCACGATCGGAATGGAGCGCGAACCATTGGTCAAAAACGCATCCATCAGTTCCGGATTGTCATCGCGGAGTACGATTTTTAAATCTATATTTTCTGAAAGTTGTGCAATCTTATTTAAGAACGGAAGCGTTTGCGCCGCATCGCCGCACCAAGGTTCGCTGATTACAAGCCACGTTTGCTTTTCGGAAATATTTTTGAAAACCGCAGTGCTCGCCTCTGGAATCACGGCCATTTTATCCAACCTTTTTGTGCGGCTGAAATTCAATTTTGTGTAGTCAATTTTTTCCTGGGTTTGTTCGCCGGTGGTCCTGCCCTCTTCAACCAATTGTTTGAAAAGCAAGTTGTACTGCGCATAATCCATCGCTTTTTCAATTGAGCTTTTTATTAAAGTATTCATATTGTATTTTTTTTAATTAATTTTTCTTTTCGATTCAAAATAATTAGGTCTCGACTGCGCTCGACCTGACATTTATGTGATCTTCATTATAAAATCCACCTCGGTTTTCCTTTCGTTTTAATGACTGCTGAATAATTAAATGCGCCACATTCACCATATTTCGAAGTTGGGAAAGGGCGGTGTTGAGTTTGTGTTTTTGATACAGTGCTTCCGTTTCAAAATACAATTTTTCAAGTTGAACCGAAGCTTTTCTTAAATCTTCATTATTTCGAACTACACCGGCAAATCTTCGCATCAACCGCTGTAATTCCGCTGTTTTCTGATGAATAATTTCTGAATTTTCCAATAAATCCGTGCCTTCGTCATTCCATTCGGGAATGGCTTTGGTCGCTTTTGAAGGCAAATGTTTACAGAGGAAGGAAAAGATTCTATCGGCATAAACCAACGCTTCCAACAACGAATTGGAAGCCAATCTATTTGCGCCGTGCAACCCGGTTTGGGAACACTCGCCACAAGCAAAAAGATTTTTGATTGAAGTTTTTCCGTCTTTATCAACCACAATTCCGCCGCATAAATAATGCGCGGCCGGAACAACCGGAATCCAATCTTTTGAAACGTTAATATTTTTCTGCAAACAGGTTTCAAAAATAGTTGGGAAATGCTGTTTGAATTCGTCAATGTTTAAATGTGTACAATCCAAATAAACACACGTATCGCCTAATTTTTTCATTTCGGAATCTATGGCGCGCGAAACGATATCGCGCGATGCCAATTCGCCACGAGCGTCATATTTATACATAAACCGTTCCCCATTTTTATTCCGAAGAAACGCCCCAAACCCACGAACGGCCTCAGAAATTAAAAATGATGCTCCCTTATTTCCATCGTAAAGCGCAGTGGGATGAAATTGGATAAACTCCATATTTTCAATCCGGGCCTTGGCGCGATACGCCATCGCAATGCCATCGCCCGTGGCTACGGCAGGATTTGTGGTGTGGCCGTAAACTTGGCCCATTCCACCCGAAGCCACGGTTGTGCAATCTGCTTTTATAGGGAAAATATTTCCAGAAATCTGGTCCAAAACATAAGCGCCATAACAGGAAAGTTTTGTGGATTTTTCTTCTGAAAAATGGTGTTCCGTAATCAAATCGATCGCAAAATGATGCGGCAGGATTGTAATATTTTTAAACCTGTTGGCACGGTGCAAAAGTGTGCGTTCAATTTCATTTCCGGTCGTGTCTTTATGATGGATCACGCGGAATTCAGAATGGCCGCCTTCCCTGCCCAGATTGAGTTCGCCATCGGCATTGGTGTCAAAATGGGCGCCCCATTCCATCAGTTCGCGCAGCCGCTTTGGGCCTTCCGTAATTACCATTTCCACCACGGTTTTATCGCAAAGTCCGTCGCCAGCGAGCAGCGTATCTTCAATATGTTTTTGAAAGGAATCTTCCTTTAAATCGACAACCGCGGCCACGCCGCCTTGGGCATATTTGGTGTTCGATTCTGCTTGGTGGGCCTTGGTTACAACCGTGATTTTTTTCTTCGGAAATTCGGCAGCAAGTTTCACCGCGAGTGTCAATCCCGCCGCGCCCGAACCGATAATCAAAAAATTGGTTTCCATCATTATTTTGATAATTCCAGCATCCGTTCAATGGGCAGAATGGCTTTTTTTCGAATTTCTTCCGAAACTTCAATCTGCGGATTTTCGTTCAGCAAACAGTTGTACAATTTCTGCAAAGTGTTCATTTTCATAAATGCACATTCGCTGCAAGCGCAGGTATTGTCTGCTTCGGCGGGGGCCGGAATCAAAATTGCCTGCGGTATTTCCTGTTGCATTTTATGGAGAATCCCAGCTTCGGTAGCGACTATAAATTTTTCCGTCGGGTGTTTTTTCACATAATCAATCATCCCCGCCGTGGAGCCAATATAGGTCGCGGTTTCCAGAATATGGCTTTCACTTTCGGGGTGCGCAATTATTTTTGAACCGGGATTTTCGCTGTAAAGTTTTAGTAGTTTTTCCATTGAAAACGCTTCGTGCACAATACACGCGCCATCCCAAAGCAGCATTTTTCTGCCCGTTTTTTTCTGGATATATTTCCCCAGATTTTTATCGGGGGCAAAAATAATGGGCATTTCTTTGGGAACGGAATTCACTATTTTTTCGGCGTTGGAGGAAGTACAAATAATATCGCTCAGCGCCTTTACTTCCGCCGAACAGTTAACGTAGGTAATCACCATGTGGTCGGGATGCGCCTCAACTAATTTCTGAAAAGCATCGGCCGGGCACGAATCTGCCAGCGAACAGCCCGCCATTAAATCGGGCAACAAAACTTTTTTATTTGGGTTCAAAATTTTGGCGGTTTCGGCCATAAAATGAACGCCTGCGAAAACAATTATTTCGGCATCGGTTTCGGCAGCTTTTTGGGAAAGGCCCAAACTATCACCCACATAATCCGCCACTTCCTGAATTTCGGGCACTTGATAGTAATGCGCGAGGATTACGGCGTTTTTCTGCTTTTTCAGTTCGGTTATTTTTTGTTGCAAATCCATTACTTAATTTTTTGAAGAAATGCTTTGAATATCGGGACCGCAATTATTAAAAGTGAAACAAAAATCGCAATTCCAAAAACGAAAAACGAAATGTAATACGGCACGATTGAATCCTGCATTTCGGAAAACGATCCGGCTTTTGAAACGTACATCCAATAACTGCGTTTGGCTCCAGCAATTATGAGCGAAACAAAAAATATAAACAGTGAAATATTGAAGGAAACGAAGCCTCTTTTTACCCATTTTCTATCGGTTTGAAAATCGGGAAACAATTGATGTACAATAAAAAACAAGGCCGAAAAAAGAATGGTCGTGTTAATGCCGATGGTAGTTCCCATGGAATGTGCCACCGTAATATGTGTGCCGTGCGTAAAGAAATTGATGGCGGGAATTGAAAACAATAAAGCGAGAATAATGTTCACAAAAATCCAGAAATCCGTAGCCAGCAAAAATCGATATGCCATTGGGTGATTTTCTTTTTCAACCTTTAACACCGAGCGCTTCCAAGTGTAAATAATGGATGCCAAAACAATCCATTCCGTCATACTTATTCCGTATGCAACATAACGAATCCACGGTTGCGTTGGCACTAAATACGTGTGGTGCGCCCAGCCGAACATTAAATTGGTCAACCCCAAAAAGTAGAAGAAAAACGCGATTTTGTTGGTAGCCACATCGCTGTTCTTTTTTATTTTGGACATCAAATAAATTGACATTCCATAAACCAGCATATTCCACGAGCCCGTGAAAGACCCAGTAGATTTCCATTGTACGGAAAAATCCTTTATAAAATCCAATCGAAAAAAATCGAATAGCCAAAAGTGCGCTTCCATTAAATGATAGCACATAAAAACGATGCCCGTGCCCCACATCCAGTAATAAACCGGCCATCCTTTTACGTTTTTGTACAGGGTTTTGAAATAATTTATTCCGAATAAAATCCAGCCCAATAAAATGGGACCCATCAAAATGGGTTTGAATGCGAAATATTCCCGGCCCGCGGTATAATCAAATGCGAACGAAAAGTAAATGGCGACACCCGTTAAAAGAAAAATTATGAAATGGAGTTTTGCCAAAAACGGCGAAAAGAACTTGAATTTTTCAACATAAGTAAGAAAAAAATAAATGCTGCCCGTGGCGCAAAGCACAATCCACGAAATGACCGAGGTAACGTGAAACGGACGCAATTTTGAAAAGGGTATATTTTCTTTTAAAAATTCGGGTATCAAATATTGAAACGAAGCCGATATTCCGAAGAACATTCCCAAAAACAGGGCGACCATTGCGAAAAGAAGAAAATAAATCGGGGCCTTACTTTTCATTTCGGTACTTTATTTTTACCCAGCCCGTGGCTTCAATTTCCGCATTGTAGTTGGGATAGATTCCGGTTTCATCTACTTTTTTCAAGTATTCAACCAAGGCATTTTTTTCTTCTTCGGAAAAATTGAATTGTGGCATACTTTTCACGCCGCTGTTCAAAAATGCTTTGATGTACAATGGGCCCTTGCCTTCGGAAGAATAAACATTGGTGAGATCGGGGCCCAAATATCCGCCCAAACCGTAGAGTTGATGACAGGACCAGCAACGGTTGCTTTGGAACAATTGCTGGCCTTTTACTGCCACTGGGGATAATTTTTCAACCGCTACATAGCCATCGGTATTATAAACAACAAAGTTGTAAATGCCGAAAATTGCAATCAAAATTGCCATTGCGAAAATGTAAGCTCTAGAATTAGCGGTCATTTTAGGACTACCATATTTAGGCGATAAAACTAAACCTTCAAACTTGTTCAGAATATGATAAATATCAGCTATTAGGATAGAATCTCTTTTAATTTCGCTTACCATTGAAATTGAAGTGTGACAGAAACCTATTTTTTGGGAAAAATGGACATCAACCTATTGATTGGTACAAACCGGACGGTTACGGCTGTGGAAGCAAGGATAACGATTTGTAAAAAAAGAAAATTATTATATTTGATTGAATTTGACCAATAAGGATAATAACTGTATAATTGCGTTTATATACATGTTAGTGACAAGCAAAACCAAACTTTATGAAAAAAACAATAATAGATATACATTGTGATTTGCTAATTCATTTGACAGAACCTAATTCCAATATTGACAATGAAGATTTAGGTTGCTCTATTCCTTACCTGAAAGAGGGAAATGTTAAATTACAAGTAATGGCTATTTTTGCGCCAACACAGTCAAACAGTCATAAAATAGGCATTGAGCAAAGTGAAATTTTTCATAATTTAAACTTAAAAGAAGAAAGACTATACGCTATAAAAAAAGAACATCTAAAAAACTTAAACAATAATGAAAATATAGGCATGTTAGCCTCTATCGAAAATGCATCCGCTTTTTGTGATGAAAACATAACACTTAAAGAAGGTTTTGATAATTTTGAAAAAATCAGAAACAATGTTGGAAATCTTTTTTACATAGGTTTTACACATCATTCAGAAAATAGATTTGGTGGTGGGAATTATTCTTCTACTGGTTTAAAAAATGATGGTAAAGCTCTAATAGATTACTTAGACAATAAAAATATAGCTATTGACTTTTCACACACAAGCGACAATCTAGCTTACGACATATTAAATTATATTGCAAAACAAAATGTAAATGTTTCAATTATTGCAAGTCATTCAAATTACAGGTCTGTTTTTGACCATCCTCGTAATTTACCAAATGAAATAGTGCAAGAAATAATAAATAAAAAAGGTTTAATTGGTGTTAATTTTTTAAGAGCTTTTGTTAATAACGAAGACCCTAAAACACTTCAAAAGCATATTGAGTACGGAATCAAATTTGGTGCGGAAAATGCTATATGTTACGGAGCAGATTATTTTCATCATAAAAGTCATCCAGACAAATCAAGAATACCATTCTTTTTTAAAGAGCACGAAAATGCAACCTGTTATCAAGAAATAAGTTCTATAGTCAAAGAAAAGTTCGGTACTGAAATATGTGACAATATTAGCTACAAAAACGTATCTAATTTCTTAATAAGACAATTGAAATAATGAATTTACAAAAAGAATATTATTTAGAGAATTCAAGAGTGTTATTAAAACCTTTGGCAATAGAAGACAATAGTAAATTAGCTGGTATTGCTATTAACGAACCTGATTTATGGCATTATACATTAAATAAACTTAATTCCGAAAAAAAGTTAACTACTTACATAACAAAAGTAATAACTGATAGAAAAAATGGAATTTCTTATGCTTTTAGTGTTTTTGACAAGCAAAATCAAGCTTATGCTGGAAGCACAAGAATTTACGAGATTAATTCTATCCACAAAACCTGTTCTATTGGATATACTTGGTATGGTAAAAAATTTCAGGGTACTGGGCTAAATAAAAACTGTAAATACTTATTATTCAAGTTTGCTTTTGAAGAGCTATTAATGGAAAGAATTCAATTTCGTGCTGATAAAAATAATATTAGAAGTATAAATGCTATTAAAAGTTTAGGGTGTAAAGAAGAAGGAATTTTGAGAAATAATATGTATAAACCAGATGGAACAAGAAGAGATAGCATAATTCTAAGTATTTTAAAAAATGAATGGCTCTATTCAGAGAAAGAAAAATTACAAGATAAAATAGAAGCCAGCCACTAACAAAGAACTGAGGTAAAAACCAAACATTTTCTCCAATAATTTTATTCATAGGA